>NZ_JBFARL010000037.1:0-50270 GCF_040674655.1 Actinomadura sp. NPDC049753
GACGCGGAGGCCGCCACGGCGCGCGCGGCGCAGACCGCGTCCGAGCTGGCGCGCCGCACCGAGGAGGCCGCGGCGGAGACCGCCGCGCGGGAGGCCGAGCTGGAGACGGTGGCGGCGGCCGAGAAGCGGTCGCGGGAGAGCGTCCTGGAGATCTGCGGCGCCGACCCCGCCGACGACCCGGACGCCGTCCCCGCGCACCAGCGCCGCGCGATGGCCCGGATCGAGGAGCTCACCGGCTTCCTGGAGGGCGGCCGGGCGGCGGGGAGCGAGGTCCTGCTCCGCACCGCCGACCTCGTCGTCGGGACGCCGGCGGGCGCCGGGCTGACCGTCCGCGACGAGGAGTTCGACGCGCTGATCGTCGCCGACGCGGGGACGGTGACCGACGGCGAGTTCCTCATCGGGGCCGTCCGGGCGCGCCGCTGGATCCTCGTGGGGACGGCCGGGACGCGCCCGCCGGGCTACCGCGAGTACGCGGGCTCGCCGGCCGGGCGGCTGGAGCTGAGCCCGTTCGAGCGTGCCTCGACGGCCGCTCCCGGCCTGGCGGGCTAGTCCTCCTCGTCGTCGTCGGGGAGGAACAGGTGGAGCAGCCAGCCGACGACGCCGACGACGATCGCGCCCCAGAAGGCCGGCCAGAACCCGGTCACGTGGAACGGCAGGTCGAGGCCCTCCGCCAGCTCGCTCGTCAGCCAGAGCAGCAGCGCGTTCACGACGAGCCCGATGAGCCCCAGCGTGACGACGTAGAAGGCGCAGCCGAGGGTCTTGATGAGCGGCTTGAGGACGGCGTTGACCAGCCCGAAGATGACGGCGACCGCGACCAGCGTGAGGATCCGCCGGGAGGTGGTCTGGTCGCCGAGCGTGATGCCGTCGATCAGGACCGTGGCGACCCACAGGGCGACCGCGGTGGCGCCGACCTTGAGAAGTATTCGCACGCCACGCATCATGCTGGCCGGGACCCGGCGATGTCATCCCACTGCGAGACCACCCGGTCGGATTCCCCGGTCATCACCGGGGATGACCCGTCCGGCGCCGTCCTACTCGGCGCGGTCGAAGAACGGGGAGGTGGCGGCGGCCTGCGAGCGGGCGTCGGACCGCCGGCCCGCCACGCGGGCGCCCTGCACGGCGGGCTCGCGGGGCGCGGCGTCCCGGCGGGGCGCGCTCTGCCGGACGCGGGCCAGTTCGCGCTCCAGGCGGCGCTTCTCCATCTCCAGCGTGGTCAGCGACTCCTCGTGCTCCTCACGCAGGTCGCGCAGATCGCGGCGGGTGCGGATGCGGCGGGCGGCGCCCTTGAAGGCGAACGCCATGCCGCTGAGGAAGACGAGGGCGACGCCCGCGCCGGAGAGGAACACCTGCCATTCGCTCTCCAGGCCCGGGACGGCCTGGCCGAAGACGACGAGGTCCGCCGGGCCGGTGTTGTCCATGACGACACCGGCGCCGACCGTGATGGCGGCCGCGACCAGGAGAAAACCGAGGAACACCATGGGCAGATCTCCTCTGCAGTGACTCCGGAGGGGGACGGAGGCCCCCCACCATGCCAGACGCGAAGTCGATCATGTCGGTTTCGCCGGATAAATCCTGGTCAGAGGCATTCGTCCGAACCGATCGCGCCGGGTTCCGATGTGATCGCGGCGGGTAGTGAGGGGACGTCGCGACGAGATCCGTGGAGGGGCCATGTCCGTGCAGGCCATCGTCTTCGACCTGGACGGCGTCCTGATCGACTCCGAGCCGGTGTGGGAGGAGGTGCGGCGCGGCTACGTCGCCGAGCGCGGCGGGCGGTGGCTGCCCGACACCCAGGACCGGCTCATGGGCATGAGCACCGAGGAGTGGGCCGACTACATCGCCACCGACCTCGTCGACGGCGTCACGGCCGAGGAGGTCGCCTACGAGGTGGTCGACCGGATGTCGCAGCGGTACGCGGACGGGCCGCCGCTGCTGCCCGGCGCCGAGGACGCCGTCCGCCGGATGGCCGGGTACCGCCCGCTGGGGCTCGCGAGCTCGTCCCCGCGCGCCCTGATCGACCTCGTGCTCGGGCACCTCGGGGTGGACGGCCTGTTCCGCGCCACCGTGTCGACCGAGGAGGTCGAGAACGGCAAGCCCGCGCCGGACGGCTACCTCACCGTCGCGGCGCGGATGGAGGTCACGGCGCGGAACTGCGTCGCGGTCGAGGACTCCAGCAACGGGCTGAGGTCGGCGCACGCGGCGGGGATGGCCGTGATCGCGATTCCGCGTCCGGCGCACCCGCCGGCGGCCGACGCGCTGGCCCTGGCCGCGCACGTCGCGGGCGGTCTGGACGAGCTGACTCCTGAGCTCGCCGAGGCCGTCGTCCACAGGTGAAGGTTCGGGGGACGGGTGTCCGCGGCGGTTCATAGTATGGCCCGGTGACTTCCCCTGAGACCCCGGAGACCCTCGACACCCTGCGGCGCGTGTTCGGCTACGACGCGTTCCGGGACGGCCAGCGGGAGATCATCGAGCATGTGGTCGCCGGCGGGGACGCCCTCGTCCTGATGCCGACGGGCGGCGGCAAATCGCTGTGCTACCAGATCCC
The DNA here is from genome assembly GCF_040674655.1 of Actinomadura sp. NPDC049753. Taxonomy (NCBI): domain Bacteria; kingdom Bacillati; phylum Actinomycetota; class Actinomycetes; order Streptosporangiales; family Thermomonosporaceae; genus Actinomadura; species Actinomadura sp. NPDC049753. The sequence continues at coordinate 2,543 of NZ_JBFARL010000037.1, forward strand.
GGCGCTCGTCCGGAAGGGCACCGGCGTCGTCGTCTCCCCCCTCATCGCCCTCATGCAGGACCAGGTCGACGCGCTGCGCGCCCTCGGCGTCCGCGCCGGCTTCCTCAACTCCACCCAGGACTTCGACGAGCGCCGCGTGGTCGAGGCCCAGTTCGTTGCGGGCGAGCTCGACCTGCTCTACCTGGCGCCCGAGCGGCTGAAGCTCGCCGCGACCGTCGACCTGCTCGACCGGGGCGACGTCTCCCTGTTCGCGATCGACGAGGCGCACTGCGTGTCGCAGTGGGGGCACGACTTCCGCCCCGACTACCTGACGCTGTCCGGCCTGCACGAACGCTGGCCCGACATCCCCCGCATCGCGCTGACCGCGACCGCCACCGAGGCCACCCGCGGCGAGATCGCCTCCCGCCTCCGGCTCGAGCAGGCCCGCCATTTCGTGGCGAGCTTCGACCGTCCCAACATCCAGTACCGGATCGAGCCGAAGACCGACGCCAAACGCCAGCTGCTGCGCCTCCTCCAGAACGAGCACAAGGGCGACGCGGGCATCGTCTACTGCCTGTCCCGCAACTCGGTCGAGAAGCACGCGGCGTTCCTGACCGAGAACGGCATCGAGGCCCTCCCCTACCACGCCGGCCTCGACGCCGAGATCCGCGCCGCGAACCAGGCGCGCTTCCTCCGCGAGGACGGCCTCGTCATGGTCGCGACCATCGCGTTCGGCATGGGCATCGACAAGCCCGACGTCCGCTTCGTCGCGCACCTCGACCTCCCCAAGTCCGTCGAGGGCTACTACCAGGAGACGGGCCGCGCCGGACGCGACGGCCTCCCGTCCACCGCCTGGCTCGCCTACGGCCTCCAGGACGTCGTCAACCTCCGCAAGATGATCGACGGTGGCGAGGGCGACGCCGCGCACCGCCGCCGCCAGGGCATGCACCTCGACTCCATGCTCGCCCTCTGCGAGACGGTCGAATGCCGCCGCGTCCAGCTGCTGAACTACTTCGGCCAGTCCGGCGAGCCCTGCGGCAACTGCGACACCTGCCTCACGCCGCCCGAGACGTGGGACGCGACCGTCCCCGCCCAGAAGGTCCTGTCGACCGTGGTCCGGCTCGACCGCGAGCGGCGCCAGAAGTTCGGCGCCGGCCACATCGTCGACATCCTCCTCGGCAAGAAGAACGCGAAGGTCATCCAGTTCGACCACGACTCGCTGAAGGTCTTCGGCATCGGGACCGAGCTGCGCGATGTCGAGTGGCGCGGTGTCGTCCGCCAGCTCCTCGCGCAGGGCCTGATCGCGGTGGAGAGCAACCACGGCACGCTCGTCCTGACCGACGAGAGCGCCGGCGTGCTGCGCGGCGAGCGCAAGGTGATGATGCGCCGCGAGGCCGAACGCCCCGTCGCCAAGGCCGCGAAGACCGCGAAGACGGCCAAGGCGCAGGTCGAGCTCCCCGCCGAGGCGATGCCGATCTTCGAGCGCCTCCGCGCCTGGCGCGGCGCGACGGCCAAGGAGCAGGGCGTCCCCGCCTACGTCATCTTCCACGACGCGACCCTCCGCGAGATCGCCACCGCCCGCCCCACCTCCCTGGCCGAGCTGGGCCGCGTCAACGGCGTGGGCGAGAACAAACTCGCCAAGTACGGCGACCAGGTCCTCGAAACCCTCGCCACCGAGTAGCCCCCAGAGGGCACCAGGCGGCACAGCGGCCACACTGCCGTGTCGCCGCCGAGGCAATCGACTCGCCTTTACTCTGCGTTACCATTCAATTACCATATGCACATGCCACGAATAACCAAGATCGCCTTCGGCGGTGCGCTCGCCGTCGCGTCGCTCTCCCCCGGCCTACCGACCACGGCGCACGCCGCCGCTCCGGCGGCGTCCCCCGACAGGGCCGCCTCCACGGAACAAGCCGCGCCCGCCGCATGGAGCGTGAAGTGGCGGGCCAAGATCTCTGCGAGCTACTTCAACGCCCACGCACACCGATGGGTGTCCCAGCCCTTCATCGCCAGGGGACGGCTCCAGGGCCGATTCATCTGCTGGAACAACAGGGACGGCGGCACGATGCGGCTGCAGATCATCAGGGAGAACGGGCAGATCCTCCGCGACACCGGCGTCCGGCCGTGCGACTGGCACTGGCATTCCACCGCCTCCCTCACGTTCAGGCGCGCCGGCATCGTCCGCTTCCGCCTAGAAGCCGGACGCCCCGCACACACCACCACGGTCCAAGCCCGTGCCACCCGCTGACCCGACCGCCCGGCACCTTCACTCACGAAGGGGCACCCAGGGCGTCCACCAAAGCCCCCAAGGCCACAAGACACCGCCCCCCGCTCAGCCGACCCGCACCAACGGCCAAGAACCCGCCGAATTGACCCACCCCACCCACCACAGCTCGTCCCCCTCACCCACCAGCACAAGCTGGACCAGTCCCGCCCCAAGCCAGACCCGCCCCGGCACAAGCTGGACCTGTGCCGCCACCAGCTCGAGCCGTCCCGGCACAAGCTGGACCCGGGCCGCCGCCAGCGGAACTCGTCCCACAGCCAGATGGACCGGTCCCGGCACAAGCTGGACCTGTATCGAGACCAGACGGAGTGGCCCTGGCACAAGCTGGACCCGGGTTGCCACCAGCGGGACTCGTCCCACCACCAGATCGAGCAGTCTCGGGGCGAGGCAGACCTGTCCCGGCACCAGTTGGACCTGTACCTGTACCAACTGGAGCGGTCCCGGCACTAGCTGGACTCGTCTCGGCATCAGCTGACGTTGGTCCTTGGGGTGGACGGGCCGACCCGTTCGGTGAAGGCTCGGAGCGGGGCTCCCGATACGCCTCGCGGCTGGGCGGGGGTTCGGGGAACTCTCAGGGTTCTCCCAGGGTTCCGTGTGGGCTTCTGCCAGACGCGCCCGCTTACATGTCCGGCATGGGAAACAACCGGAAGACGATCGCGGCCGGGGCCGGGGCCGGGGCCGGGGCCGCCGGGCTCCTCGGGCTCGGGCTCTACTTCTCCGTCCCCGCCTTCGCCGACGACCCCGCGCCCTCGCCCACGGCCCACGCGGGCCAGGGCCACCCCGGAAAGGAGCACCCGCTGCGCCGGGCGCGTGCGCTGCGCGGCGTCCACGGTGAGGCCACCGTCAAGCGCAAGGACGGATTCCACCTCGCCACCTGGCAGCGCGGCAAGATCACAGCCGTCTCGGCGACGGGGGTGACCGTCCGCAGCGACGACGGCGTCTCCTGGACGTGGACGGCCGACGGCAAGACCCACGTGCGCAAGAACGGCGGGAAGTCGTCCCTCAAGGGCCTGACCGGCGGCGACCAGGTGCTCGTCGCGGGAGAGCGCTCCGGCGGCACCCGGACGGCGCGCCTGATCCGCGTCCCCCAGCACCGCTAGTCCACCGGCGCGGGTAGTTTCGGGCGGGTGAGTCCGATGTGCGGGCGTGAGGCCGGCGAGGGAGCGAGCAGCGGGAGCCGATGAGCGAGACCCGGCGGGTCCTCGTCGTGGACGACGAGGCCAACATCCGTGACCTCATCGAGGTCGCGCTGCGCTTCCACGGCTTCGCGACCGCCACCGCCGGCACGGGCGAGGAGGCGCTCGGGACCGTCCGCGAGGCGCGGCCCGACCTCGTCCTGCTGGACGTCATGCTGCCCGACCTCGACGGCTTCGAGGTGTGCCGGCGGCTGCGCGCGGACGGCGACCAGGTCCCGGTGATCTTCCTGACCGCGCGGGACACGCCGTCCGACACCGTCACCGGCCTCACGCTCGGCGGTGACGACTATGTCACCAAGCCCTTCTCGATCGATGCGCTGATCGCCCGGGTGCGGGCCGTCCTGCGCCGGGCGGCCCCACCGGAGCCGTCCAGCGGGCCCGTGCTGCGCGTCGCCGACCTCGAACTCGACGAGGCGCACTGGACGGTGCGGCGCGGCGGCGTCCCCGTCGAGCTGTCCCCGACCGAGTTCCGGCTGCTCGCCTACCTGATGCGCAACGCGGGCATGGTGCTCTCTCGCGCCCAGCTCCTCGACGGCGTGTGGGGCTGGGACCACGGCAACCCGCAGGTCGTCGAGACCTACATCAGCTACCTGCGCCGCAAGCTGGACCCGCTCGGCACCCCGCTCATCCACACCCAGCGCGGGGTGGGTTACGCGCTGCGGCCATGACGCTCAACGCCCGGCTCCTCACCGGCCTGCTCGCGGTCACCTCCGCCGGGCTAGCGATCATGGGCCTGGTCAGCGCGCTCGTCCTGAACGGGTACCTGATGCACCGCGTGGACGGCCAGCTCCAGGCCACCCGCGACCGCGCCGTGGCCCGGCTCCTGCGCCCCGGCCTGCCCGAGCAGGGCGTCGCGCCCGCGCAGTTCGTGGTGCTGGCCGTCGGCCCGGCGGGGCGGGTCCGCGTCCTCAGCGGCGACGCCCCCGCGCCCGAGCAGGCCGTCCGCGAGGTGGGGCGGCTGGGACGGGACGAGCTGGCCGCCCGCGCGCGCGACATGGAAGCGTTCTCCCTTCCCGGGCTGCGCGCGGTGGCGCGCCCGTGGGGGAAGGGCGTCGTCGTCGTGGCGGCCCCCCTCACCGAGATCCACGCGGCCGTCCGCAACCTCGTGCTGTCCGAGGTCGCGACGGCCGCCCTGCTGCTCGCCGCCCTGCTCGTGCTCGGCCGGTGGCTCATCCGGCGCGGCCTGCTGCCGCTGGACCGGATGGCCGCCACGGCGCACGCCATCACCGCGGGCGGCGACCTGCGCGCCCGCATGCCCGGCCCCGGGCAGCGCACCGAGGCGGCCCGCCTCGCGTCCGCCATCAACGTGATGCTGGAGCGGATCGAGCAGGCGTTCTGGGCGCGCAGCCGCTCGGAGGCCCGCGTCCGCGAGTTCGCCGCGGACGCGTCCCACGAGCTGCGCACGCCGCTCACGACCGTCCAGGGCTACGCGGAGCTCTACCGGCACGGCGCGCTCGGGCCGGACGAGCTGCCCGACGCGATGCGCCGCATCGAGGAGGAGGCCCGCCGGATGAACAGCCTCGTCACCGACCTCCTCGAACTCGCCCGCCTCGACCGCGAGGCGTCCCTGCACCCCGTCCGCACCGATCTCGTCGCCCTCGCCCGGGACGCCGTGGCCGACGCGACCGCGGCCTCCCCCGACCGTCCCATCGTGCTGGACGCCCCCGACACTCTGACCGCGACCGTCGACGAGGCCCGCATCCGCCAGGTCTTCGCCAACCTCCTGGCCAACGTGCGGGCCCACACGCCCCCCGGAACGCCCGCGACCGTCCGTCTGGCGCCGGGCCTGATCGAGGTGGCGGACGAGGGGCCGGGCATGGCCCCGGAGGACGCCGCCCGTGCCTTCGAACGCTTCCACCGGGGCACGCAGGGCGGCACCGGCCTCGGCCTTCCCATCGTCGCCGCCATCGCCGCCGCCCACGGCGGACGGGCCGAGCTGCTGTCCGAACCGTCCAAGGGGACGATCGTCCGCATCACGCTCGATTCCCACTGAGCGGGACATTCCGGTGCCGCCGGGAGCGTCGTCCTGCACAGTCCGAAGGTCGGCTCCCCGAAGCGAAGGAACCGCGGCATGGCGGGCTGGAGTCATCGGTACGCGCGAATCAACGGCCTGGACGTCCACTACGTGGAGCAGGGCGAGGGGCCGCTCGTCGTCCTCCTGCACGGCTTCCCGCACCTCTGGTTCAGCTGGCGCCACCAGATCGGGCCGATCGCCGACGCGGGGTTCCGCGTCGTCGCGCCCGACATGCGCGGTATGGGGCACACCAGCGGCCCCCGGGACCACCGCGAGTACGGCGTCGACCGGATCGTCGGCGACCTCACCGGCCTCCTCGACCACCTCGGGGAGGAGAAGGCCGTGTTCAGCGGCCTGGACTTCGGCCTCTTCGCCGCCTACGACCTCGCCCACCACCACCCGGACCGCGTCGCCGCGATCATCGCCCTGGAGAACCCGTTCTTCACCCCGAGCCGCGAGTCGCCCCTGACGCTCGCCGCCCGCCAGGCCGAGCGGCACTTCAACCACATCCACTACTTCGCCGAGCCGGGCGTCGCCGACCGCGACCTCGCCGCCGCGCCCCGCGAGTTCCTGCGCAAGGTCTTCTACGCGCTCTCCAGCGACTACCACTACCTCGACGTCTGGCGGCAGCCTCCGGGCACGTCCTATATCGACGCCCTCCCCGAGACACCGCCGCTCCCGTGGACGTGGCTGACCGAGCCGGAACTGGAGTTCTACGTCGACGCCTACAGCCGCAGCGGCTTCACCGGCGGGCTCAACTGGTACCGGGCCATGGACCTTTCCTGGGAGTACCGCAAGTCGTACGGCGACCGGAAGAACCTCGTCCCGTACTACTTCATCGGCAGCGAGCAGGACGCCGACCTTGAGGGCTGGCACGGCGACGATCCCCTGGGCAGGCTCGGCGACCACCACGCCGACGTCCGCGGTGTCCAGATGATCAAGCAGGCCGGCCACATGATGCAGATGGAGAGGCCCGCCGAGACCACGGCGGCGATGCTCGGATTCCTCGCGGGGAGCGACAGGTGAGCCTTACCGAAGACCGGGTCGTCGTGGTCACCGGCGCCAGCCGCGGGGCCGGGAAGGGCATCGCGCTCGCCCTCGGCGCGACCGGCGCGACGGTGTACGTGACGGGCCGGACGCGTTCCGAAGGCGACGCCGACCTCCCCGGCACGGTCGCCGCCACGGCCGAGGAGATCGACGCCCGAGGCGGCACCGGCGTGCCCGTCATCTGCGACCACTCCGACGACGCGCAGGTCGCGGATCTGTTCAAGCGGGTGGAGCGCGAGCGCGGCAGGCTGGACATCCTCGTCAACAACGCCTTCACGATCCCGGACGGCCTCACCCGGGAAGGGCCGTTCTGGGAGAAGCCGCTGGCGCTTCAAAGCATGTTCGACGTGGGGATGCGCTCCGCCTACGTGGCCGGTTACTACGCCGCCCCACTGCTGGTCAGGAACAACGCGGGTCTCGTCGTCAACACTTCCTCCTTCGGAGGACGCTGTTACATGCACGGCCCGGCCTACGGGGCCGGAAAGGCCGCCGTCGACAAGATGGCGCACGATATGGCGGTCGACTTCCAGCCCTACAACGTCGCCGTCATCTCGCTGTGGATGGGTCTGCTGAAGACCGAACGGAACAGGGCGCTTTTCGAGGGCGTCCCCGACCGGTACAAGTCGTTCGCCGCGGGGGCGGAGTCCCCCGAGTTCAGCGGACGGGTGATCGACGCGCTCGCCCGGCACCCCGAGTTCATGCGCTGGAGCGGGCAGGTCCACATCGGGGCCGAGCTCGGCGCCGAACTGGGCGTGGTGGACGTCGACGGGAGCAGCCCCCGCTCCCACCGCGGGCACCTCGGCGACCCGCCCACCTTCAGCCCCGCCGTCGTCAAGTAGTCGGCAACGCCTTCGCCAAGGCTCGCCCCCTGCCGAATCGGCGATTCAAGAGACTTTTCCGATTCGGCTCGCCGGCCTCTCGCGAGAGGCAAAGCATTCTTCATATCGCGGGACGCCGCGACGCTCCCTTTCGCGCGGTGGTGGCGATTAATGCGGATACGCCGGGAATGCCCCGCGAATGGGCACCTGACCTGGCGCGCAAGCGGAGTTATGATCCGAAACAGGGCCGAGGAGATAACGGTCCCATCCGGGACGTCCGGACGTCCGTTGTCCGCATTCCTTCGTCCATCCCTGTCCGGCCGAGACCGCGCGAGACCAGGCGATGGGACTCCAGCGAGGAGGCACCATGACCCACGTCGAGCAAGAGTCCACCCCGCAGACCCCGCCCGCGATCGCCGATCCGGCGCCCCTGGGGCTGGCGGCCTTCGCCCTGACCACGTTCCTTTTTTCCGTGAAGAACGCCGGATGGACCGACGGCACCGACGCCTGGCTGGGCTACGCCCTCGCCTACGGCGGCGTCGTCCAGATCCTGGCCGGCATGTGGGAGTTCCGCAATCGCAACGTGTTCGGCTCGACGGCCTTCTCGTCCTACGGCGGCTTCTGGCTCGGCCTGGGCCTGTACGTCGTCCTGATCGCCGGTGAGGCGACCCCCGCCCAGGAGGCCAACGACCTCGGCTGGATCTTTCTCGCCTTCGCAATCTTCAATACCTACATGATGCTCTGGGCGACCCAGGTCAACCAGGCCGTCCTGGCGGTGTTCGTCGCCCTGGAGGCCACGGAGATCATCCTGTTCATCGGGAACTTCTCCACCAGCGAGACCACGATCAAGATCGGCGGCTACCTCGGCGTCCTCACCGCCGTCTGCGCCTGGTACGCCTCCGCCGCGGGGATCATCAACGGCATGACGGGCCACGTCCTCCTCGGCGTGGGCAAGCCCCTCACGGCCCTGACCTCCCGCTCCGGGCCCTACCCGCGCTGACTCCCGGCGGGGTGTGCCTCGCCCTTCAAGCCCCCGCCGGAGGACGGCGCTAGAGTGGGGTTCGTGACCCCCCGTCCGGACGACCTCGCGCGCCTCGTCGGCGACGATGACCGCGACACCGCCGCGCAGCGCCTGCGAGACGCCTACGCCACGGGGCACCTCACGCACGAGGAGATGGACGAGCGCCTGGACCAAGTCCTCACCGCCAGGACCCACGGCGACCTCGCGGCGCCCCTGGCCGCGCTCCCGGACGAGGACACGGGCACCATGTCCACGATCGGCGCCGCCACCGGGCGGATCAAGCGCCGCGGCGCCTGGCGCGTACCGCGCTCCCTCAAGGTCGAGTCGGCCTTCGGAAGGGTGCGGCTGGACCTGTCCAAGGCGATCATCGAGCATCCGGTCGTCGCCATCGAACTGCAGGTCGGCACCGGCCAGGCCAAGATCATCGTCCCCCGCGACGCGGTCGTCGACATCGAGGGTCTGCACACCGGGCTGAAGGACGCGCGCTACACGCCCCGCCGTCCCACCCGGCCCGGCGGCCCCCAGATCCGGATCACCGGCACCATGGGCCTCGGCCGCCTGAAGATCCGCCACGCTCGCCGCTAGCGCGTCTGCGACCTCGCGACCGTCCGCGCCCGCTCGTTCACCGACTTCCAGCAGCGCACCGCATCGCCCGCAACATCCTCAGCGACCGGCTCCGCAAGCTCACCGCCCACGACCTTCTCGCCCAGGTCGACGCCCCGTCGGGCAGACGCCGCCCGTACGCGCTCACCGATGCGGGCAAGGACCCCGAGCTAGCCCAGGGCGTGGATCCACTTCGTGAGGGTCGGAAGGTAGCCCGGGGCGAGCACACCGTCCCGCCGCACCCGATGGTCGGCTCCTGGGAAGACCTGCACGGTCAGCGACGCCCGATGATCGCGGTCGAGGTCACACGCGGCGTCGCTGAACAGCCGGATGCTGTCGGCGACGGGAACGAGCTCGTCGGCACCGCCGAAGATCGCCAGGTGCGGGCAGCGCAACCGAAGCGCGTCGGGCAGGGGATCGTGATCCTGCTTCCGCTTGAGGAACTCCCAGCCATCGGCGTCGACATCGGACCAGAAGGCGGCCAGGGCCCCCGGGGGCCCTGCCTCGGTGACGATCCGAGTGGCCTCGGCGAAGCCGACACCACGCCGGCCCGCTTCCACCAGCCGGTCGTAGAGCGCCACGACGGAGTCCACGTCACGCTCATGCGAGCCGGACGCTCTGGCAGCGGTGGTCAGCGCATAACGTTCCTGTTCAGCCGGGGTGACGCCAGGGCAGCTGTTGGTGATGACCCAGGACGGCGCGCCCCGGGCGGCCGCGCGCAAGGCCACCCAGCCGCCCTCACTATGACCGAACAACCCGGCGGCCTCGTCCGGCACCTCCGGCTGGGCGCGCAGAAAGCCCAGCGCCGCCAGCGCGTCGGACGCCAGGTCGTCCATCGTCGCCGCGCACCACCGGCCCGACGACCGCCCCACCCCGCGCTTGTCGTAGCTCAGGACCGCGACCCCGGCCTCCAGCAGATACTGGCGGATCGAGCGAAAGTAGCCGTCGTTGTCCCGGTCGGACGGCCCCGAACCCCCGACAAGGACCACGCCCGCCACTGCTTCCCCGCCCGGAACCCCGAGCAGGCCGGCCAATGTGACGCCCTCGGCTCCGAACCTGACCTCGCGCACACGCCATTCGCCCGGCATGCCCTCAGGCTAGGACCCCGGGCCGGTTCAGAACCGTCTGCTAAGCGTCAGCGCACCGAGTCGGCCGCCAGAGTCAGGTGCCCTGGCCGCCGATGGTGGGGCCTGCCGGCCAGAGCGCTGCGAGCTCCGTGGGCGTCAACGGGTCTCGATAGGCGGCGTGGAGGACGTCCGTTCCGATGGCCTGGTCTGCCTGGGCGAGGTTGACGAACCAGTCGATTCCGGCGGGATAGGCCCACAGGTATGAGCGGAGTTGGGGGTTGGCTCCCCTGTCAGCAAGGACGTCGGCGATCGCGGCCTCGGTCGTCCAGGGCATGCGCGAACGGGCGCGCTCGGCCAGTTCGCCGATGCCGGCACCCCGGTTGAGGGCAAGGTGCAGCTCGGCGCGTACAAGCTGGTTGTAGTGGTCGAACTTGGTGCGGGCGACCATCAGCTCGTCGTCGGGGGCGATGAACAGGGGGAGCGCTTGCGCGAGCCCTTCGAGCAGCACCTGTTGCGGCGCGTGCACTGACATCAGACGCACCCAAGGGACTTCCTGGGCAGCGGCTCGGGCCGTCCAACTCGCGCTCTGGAGGCCGTGGCCGAGGACCTCGTGCAGAGCGAACTGGCGGGCGGCGACCTTGGTGAAGCCGGCGCGGCGGAGGTTGAGGCGCAGCCGGACGTCGTCCCCGGAACCGTCCAGCCAGTACGCCCAGTAGGCGTCCACCTCGGCGGTCTCGATGGTGAGGTTGAACGGCGCCAGGCTACCGGTGGCCCGGCGGACGGCGGTCTCGTAGTCCGCGGCGGCCTGCCTGATCGCGTCCGGCGCCTCGCCGGCCTCGATCGGCCCCTCGACCGCCCTCAACTCCCGGACGGTTTCCGAGCCCCACCCGACCCCGACGGCGTCGAGTGCCTGGCGGGCCTGGTCACCGCGGTAGGCGACGTAGTCGTCCCGCCACCCGGCGGCAACGCACCCTTGAGTGGCCCGCACATAGTCGCTCAGCGGCGGATGCTCCCCCAGCAGGGCGCCGAGATAGGCGAGATCGGCGGTCAGTCGTGCGGTGAGCCGGTCGGCACCGGCCTCGATGGCGCGGGCACGCAGGTCGGCCAGAGCCCGGTAGACCGCAAGACGGCTGGTCGCAGGCTCGACAGGCGCGGAGGTGGGCGCGCAATCGAAGTCGATGACGGCCACCGTCCCGCGGTCTGCCTCGTAGGCGTGCCAGCCTCGCAAGACCGTCTCGATCTCGTCGCGCAGCTCCACGAATCGCTCCCAGCACAGCGTCACGCCCGGCTCCGGCACAGGCGGCGGCAACCTGCCGCCCTTGGCGTCGGCTCCGAAACTATCCCTGGTCGAGTTCTCCGTCTCGCCGATCGCGCGGTCGACGGAACCCTGCCGGCCGCCGATTAATAACGGCGCTGGCGGAACGGCATCGACGGGTCCCTCACGGTCAGGATCAGCAAGAGCAGTCGCGCGAACATTTTCCTCTCCGGCGGTGTCACATGGGCTGAGGGGCGGGGGGCGCCGCAGCAGCCGATCCCGCACCTCCGGACAAAGCCATCGCAAATGGGTACATTTCAGGCCTTGCTATGTGTTCTCACCCGATGACGATGAGCGTCCGGCCGTATCCTCACCAATGCGGGGACGTCGATGAGTGCTGGACAAGGCCCCTGGGGACCGTACGGCGGTGGACCGCAACCCCCCGCGTGGCCGCCGCAACCGCCGGGCCGCGGGGTGCCGCCGGGCCCCTGGCAGTACGGGGGCGGCCCCCAACCGGGCTGGGGACCGCCGCCCGGACCGCCCCGGCCGCCGTCGCGCAGGCGTCGGCTGTTCCGCCTGCTCAACCCGGTCATCGCCGGACGCCAGGTGGCCAGGCCGACGCGGCCGGACCGGGTGGACGATCCGGCGGTGCGGAAGGTCCAGGTCCTGCGCGCGGTGGTCGGCCTCATCGCGGTGGCGTGGATCACCGTGTCGTACCGCGTCGCCTCGGACGCCCAGTCCCTGGCCTACCAGCGGGCCGACCAGATCGTGATGTCCGCGACCCTGCTGCCCGCCACGTTCCCGGTCGTCGTCGGCGCGTTCATCCTCGGAAGCCGTCCGCACATCCGGGCCCTCTACCTGCGGCGGACGCTGAAGCCGCTCGGGTCGCTGCTGGCTCTGGGCGGCACGGTGCTGTTCTTCGTCGTGCTCACCTCCGTGATGCCGGAAGGCGGCCTCATCGGGGACGACGAGCAGCCGTCCCCGGCCGTCTACGCGAAGCTCCTCGTCATGATCATCATCGCCCTCGTGGCGCTCTGGGCGATCGTGTTCGTGTTCTGCGGCGCCGCCGTCGCACTGGTGCACGTGTTCCGGACCGCCGACATCCACGAGGTCCTGCCGCCGATCATCGCGACCGTGCTGGTCTGGGAACTCGCGATCATGGACCTGTTCTCCCACGACTACGACAGCCTCCCGGTACCGGTGCGGCTCGCGGTGATCTTCGGCGGCCCGCTGTCGGTCACGATGGTGAGCCTCTGGGAACTCCGCCGCCTCAGAACCCGCCACAACCTCACCCTCCGGCGAGCACTAGGCCGCTGACCGCCTTGGCCCGGTGAGCGCCGTAGCCCGCTTCGGGCCGGTTGCGCGCGGACTACTGTTGCCCGTCACCGCCATCGACGAACAGCTCGCTGCCGGTGACGAAACTGCCCTGGCCAGAGGCGAGGAAGAGCACGGCACCGGCGACCTCCTCGGGACGACCGGCCCGGCCGAGCGGAAGAGCACTGCCCAACTGCCGGACGAGCCCGTCGGCCGAGGCGGCGTCGGGTGCCAAGCCGCGCAGCCCCTCGGTGTCGATCGGCGCGGCACGATCGCGTTCACCCGAACGCGGCGGCGTCCGCGGGCGAGCGGACCAGGCTCTCAACCTGACCGGTTGCAGCGAACGCCCCCGGTCGGACAGTGATGATCAACAGCTTGAGGGTGGACCGCCGGTACGGACGATTCCGCGAACGAAGGCGCAGTACCGGAGCCGGTGGTCACTGAGGCGAGCTGCAGCGGCTTCTTCACCGAAGGGAAACCACTTTTGCGGATTCGCATCGGTCGTGTCGTCGCGGGAGCAGTGGCTCTCGCTTCCGCGGCTGTCATGACGACCACCGGCAACGCCTCCGCTGCCCCCGTGGAGCAGTCGTGGTCCACCAAGGGCTCAGTGGCGTACGACCACGTGTGGCAAAGGGACGGCGTAGTGGTCTCCGTAGCCGAGCACGGAGACATCGTCAGGCTGAAGGACACCAAGGCGAACGGCCACGCGGCTTACGTCATCGTCCAGGCAGGCGACAAGGGGTACACCCTTCGCGCCGGCAAGTACGGTGACATCGCCTTCGCCAGAGCCTCCTGGGGCGGCAACTACAACCTGCCGGAGAACGTTTCGGTACGCCTCACGATTTGGGGCGATGGCGTCAAGCCTCACTACCCGAACAAGTCCTTCGTCAACGACCACTGAGCCTTCGCCTGACGAACGCCCCCACATCTGTCCTCTGGTGGGGGCGTTCGCGCTGGTAGCTCCCATGGCACGGTTGCGGCAACCCGGGTACCTGGCCTCACCTCGGCAGTGCCCTGCGCCCGTCGGCCGGGAGCACGACGTCGGCCTTTCAGACCACACGGGATCCCGCGGCTCCCGTGACGCACGCAAGAGGCCCCTTCCATGATTGGAAGGAGCCTCTGAGCTGGTGCACCCGAAGGGATTCGAACCCCTAACCTTCTGATCCGTAGTCAGATGCTCTATCCGTTGAGCTACGGGTGCCTGCCGGAAGTACTGTACCGGCTCCGGGGACCTGACCGCGAATCGGTTGACGGATGCATGGAGCCTGCAGTGTGACTTGAGTCACGGAACCCTTGGTGGGGTAGCTACGCCAAAGGGGTGATTAGGGCGGGTGTGACCTGGGAGGGTGTAGCCCGTTCGCAAGCCCAAACCCCCTGAAGGAGATTCCCCATGCGCATGTCCGCCACCAAGCTGGTCGGCGTCCTCGCCGTCGGTGGACTGATGCTCGGTTCCACGGGCTGTGGCGCGGTCGACGCCATCGCCGGCGGGAAGAAGAGGACTGCCTGCAAGAACATCGAGACCGAGCTGCGGAGCTTCTCCACCGGCGGCATGTCGATGACGACGCCGGGCGGCGCCTCGGCCACCGCGCAGAAGTTCGCGGACACGGCCTCCAAGGTCCGGTCCGAGGGACAGAGCGCCGGCGGCGACGTCGAGACCGCCGCGACCGCGTTCGCGGGCGACCTGGACGAGACCGCCTCGATGCTGCGGCAGGTGCAGTCCGGCAGCACGACCCCGCGCCAGCCCGACCTCGCGGGCATGCGGCAGCACGGCAACGACCTCGCCGAGGCCTGCGGGTTCACCGGGTTCCGGCTCGGCGGCTGACGCCCGGCGCGATCCGCTCCCGCGGCCCCGGGAGCGCGGCGCTCGGACGTGTTTCCGACTATGCTGTCGGAGCCAAGGGTCAGGCTTTGCCGGTTGGCTCGCCGAACCGGTAACCTAACCTGGGCCTGACGGCTCCTGGAGGATTCGCCTAGTCCGGTCTATGGCGCCGCACTGCTAATGCGGTTTGGGTGCAAGCCCATCCGGGGTTCAAATCCCCGATCCTCCGCCACTCCGACCAGGGACTTCGTCCAAGATTACGATCTTGAACGGAGTCCCTGTCGCGTTCCAGATGTCCGTTTCTCCTGGCCTGGTGTGCACATGGTGTGCACGGGAGGTCGGCGGAGTGCTTTCGTCGCCTGACGATGCGGGTGCTGGCCGTCTCGGCTTTGATCATCCTGCGTGTCGGCCGCGCCGGTTGCGGTGGTCCGCGAATGAGATCACGTTGGTGTCGTCGGATGGTCTCGGCTGCGACCGGCGAGGGACGACCGCCGCCACCGCTTCGGCCGCTGCCCGGGACACCTCTGGAAGTACCGAGGTGTAGGTGTCAGCCGTGAACGAGTGGCGGGCGTGGCCGAGCGTTTCGCTGATCACTTTCATGTTGACGTTGCCGAGCAGGGCGAGCGTCGCGGCTCCGTGCCGGAGGTCGTGGAAGCGGATCGGCGGCAGCCGCTCACCTCCGGTCGCCACCTCGACGGTGCGAACGGAGATCCGGTGGTGACGGGTGATCCTGTCGATGGACCAGCCCTCGACGGAGTGCTTGTCCTGGACGAGTCCGTACTTCTTGATCAGTTCCTCGAACCGTGTGGAGATCCACTGGGGACGCAGGCGTGCCCCGTCCTCCCGGGTGAAGACCCGCCCGGAGTCCACCCACACCTCGGAGCCGGCGGCGGACCTTTCACGTTCCTGAACGGCCCGCCAGTCCAGCAGTACCGAGATGGTCGCTTCGTCCAGCGCCACAGTGCGCTCGCTGGCCTCGGATTTGGTGTCGTCGTATTCGTCGCCCTGGCTCTCGGAGCCAGGGCGAGTCTCGCGGACGGTCAGCGTGCCCGTGCCCTTGGAGGTCGGTGTCCGCCCAGGCCAGTCCCGCGACCTCGGCTCGACGCAGCCCGCGGAAGGCGACCAGGTGGAAGAGGGCGTACAACCGCTCGTCCGCGATGAAGTCGAGGAAGGCGCCCGTCTGGGCGGGCGTCCAGACCATCACCGGGCCGGGCACCTTTCCGGTCTCCTGCCACCGCTGGACGCGTTCGGTCGTCCAGACAAGCGGTTCACCCGCCTCCCCCTGATTCGAGGTGTTTCGACGTGCGCGATCGGGTTCTCCCTCAGGCGCTTGGACTTCACCGCCCAGTTGAGAGCGGAGTGCAGAACCGCATGGATCTTCCTCACCCGCGCCGGGGAGATGGGTTTGGTCTGTTTGCGGCGGAGAGCCTCTCCGACCTTGAGCTGTCGCGTTGAGTACGCGCGGACCTCAAGCAAGCGCCGGAGCATCTCGCTCGGCTTCGCCCCCTCGGGGAGAGGACGGTTGATCTGCAGGATCGCCTCATACAGGGCGATCACATGCTTGTCCCTCAGGTCGACCAGCTTGAGGTGTCCCAGGCCGGGCACCAGGTAGAGCTGGACGATCTCCGTATAGTCCGCGAACGTCGAGGTGGACAGGCTCTCCTTCTTGGCCGGAAGCCAGATCGTCTCCAGGTATGCGCCCGTCTTCAGACTCCGATCGAGCTGGCGTCCATGGATCTCGAACTTGGCCAGTTCTTCCGTGAGTGCTTGCCGCGCGGCCTTCTTGGTCTTGAACGGCCCGACGGTCGGCTGTCTTCGTCGACCGCTGCTTCCTGCGGGTGCGTCGTAGCGCGCCCACCATGCTCCGTGGTCGCGGTTGACCAGCTTCGGGCACTTGCCCGCGGGATATTTCTCGCCGGTCTCGGGATTGCGGCAACCGCAGCGCTTGTAGGTCGTGCCTCGCATGTTTCCTCCTCCGGGAACGATCCCTTTCGTGGTGTCGGGGGTTGCGAGACGGCTCTGCGGGGTTGCTCTACTTGTGAGGCCGTTTCCTAGTCGGACACCACTCGAATTGCGTCGAGCTCCTCGTCGATCTCGGTGAGCGTCAGGCCGACGTCAGGGGCTTCACAGAACGCTTCGTGCCGGACAGCGAGGCCCTCGATCGCCTCACGGGCAGAGGGCGGCGGGAGGTCCCAGGGCACGGAAACGAGATAGTGGCGATCTGCAGCCGCTCGCTCACGTTGAGTCAACTACAGCCGGGTAGATCTTTTCAAGTAGAGCCTTGAAGGTTGAACACCGAGGTCAGACGCCCTGCACCGGCATGCCGAGCTCCCTCGCCATCCCGGTGCCGGGCGTCTCTCTCCGACATGCCAGCCGCCCGTGGTCCACTCGGAATCGGCGAGCAAGCCGGCTCCTGAGGTACTACGTGACGCCGAGCAACTTGCGAAGTTCCGCGGTCGGCACGCGGTAGGTGGTGCCGACTCGGATGATGCGACAGGGGAAGTCGCCACGCTTTGCCAGCTCGTAGGCGTACGTGCGGGACAGGCCAAGTGCGCGAGCAGCGGTCATGATGCTGACGACCGTGGGGAGCGTGTCGAGGTCTTTGTGCTGCATGGTCTGCATTCGGATGCCTCCGTGTCTTGGTATGTGGAGGTGGAGTGATGCTTCGCCATGGCGAACTTGTTAGCGGCGCTTGCGGCTTGGGTGAGTTGGTGCCGTGGGGCCGGCCGGTGCGGGGCGACGGGGGGGCCGTGGGTGGCAGCGGAGCCCACGGGTTGGGAAACGCGGCCATGGCGAGACGCGCTTGTGAGGGCATGGCTGCCTGTGCGGATTGACGTGGCGCGTTGTGGGGGTCGGCCGGTTTTGCTGCGCGGACCTGGGCGGTGGCTTTTCGGGCGGCGTCGGCTTGGGCTTGGCGGTGCTGGAGTCGGCGGAGCTCAGCGATGGTGTCGAGCAGGTTGATGAGGTTGGGAATCAGCAGCATCGCCGACACCACCGTCCGGTCCATGGCCCCGGTTAGCGCGAGGAGCCGGGCTGTGGTCCGCAAGGCGTTGCCAGCAGCAGTGGGGCGAGGAAGACGCCCGTAGGGTGCGCGAGCGGCGCGGTCGTAAGTGTCGGCTGCGCGGCGGAGGTGGTGGTTGCCGGTTGCTTGGGCAGCCGCGTGAAGGGCGTCGGACGCAGCCCAGCAGGCGTCCTGGCCTGCGTGTGGATTGGTGGCCAGATCGCGCCGGAGATGAGCGGTGGCGTGGGCGGCGGCACGGGCGGCGTCGTCGTAGAAGGCCTGCCGTTCCTCGACAGTGAGGTCGTCGTCGATCGTTGGCGCGGGGCCAGTGGCGGGCGAGGTCCAGCGTTGCTGGAGGCGCGTCAGTGAGAGGTCATCTGCAAGGCGGCTTCCCGCGTGCCAGGTCGGTTCTTCGTCACCGTGGTCGGTGGGGAACGCGACGGCGTAGCCGGTGATCTGAGCAGGCAAGTACTGGCTGTAGCGCGCCTTGACCAGGAGGCCGGAATTCTGAAGTCGGTCAAGGAACTCGGCGGTTGTCCGGGCTTCGTCCGCAGCGCGGCGGACGGTCGTCCGCAGCAAGGCTCGCTTCGTCCGCTCGGACAGGTGCCGTCCGTCCAGCGGACGGACGGCGGACGAGCTGAGGACCGAGCCGTCCGCACCTGTCCAGCGGTGGCGAAGTTTGGGGAGTGTCAGGTCGGAGGCGAGCTTGCCTCCCCCGTACCAGACCGGCTGCCCGTCCGCGTTCACATCACCAGGCGCAGCCACCGCATATCCAGTCAGTTCGCCGGTCGTCCGCTGGCTGAACCGCCGCTTCACCAGGACACCATCGGCCTGGAGGCGTTCGAAGAACTCGCTCTCGCTGCAGGCGCCGGCGGCCGCCGTCTGGACCTTGCGACGCAGGAGGGTACGGGCTGGCACTGGCTGACCATGGCGGACGGCCTTCTCGGTCTCGCCGCGTTTGGGACGGCGGGCCGCCGTCCGGTCCGCCGGCGCCGTGGACCGCAGCCCGAACCGCTCCTCCACCGCCCGGCACGCATCGCGCACCCGGTACCCGTCGTTCCACACCTCTGGACGGACGCCGTCCGGCCGCGCCAGCGTGGCCACGATGTGGACGTGGTCGTCGGCGTGGCGGACGGCGATCCAGCGAACGGCGTCCACGTCCCCCGTCGGCGCCAAGCCGGTCCGGCTCATGATCTCGGCCACGATCTGCGCCCACTGCCCATGGGTAAGAACCGGGTCCTCAGGCGCGGCCCGCACCGCGCAGTGCCAGACGGGCTTGCGGTAGTTCCGTTCACCGAGCAACGCCAGCGGCTGTGTCAGCAGGCCCTCCAAATGACGAAAGTCGCGGCGACCATCAGGCCCTACCCCCGGCTCCAGATCGGCCGCGTCCTCGAAGCCCGCCACGATGTGCGGGTTGTGATGCTCGCCGTTGGTGCCCGGGCCGTAGAGGTAGCGCAGCAACCCCTCGACCCGGACGCCCCGCAAGACCTTCCCGATCACGACGCAACGCTCGGGGCCAATGCCTTCACGATCACGGCACCCGCCTTCTCAACTCCTCGGCCAGGTCGTCCAGCTTGCGGACCGTCTGCGCGGCGGCACGGGCGTACCACTGGATCGTCGACGACACCTCCCCCGAATTCAGCGCGGCGACCGCCTGGTTGAGATTGACGCCGATCCGCTGCGCTTGACCACGCGCCTGCATGACGGCCTGCAGTACCTCGCGCATCTCGTTGTGCTCTGCTCGCGGCGTCCCGCTCGCCGCTGCCAGCAGCGTCAGCGCCGCCCAGGCCGCGGTCGCCAGTCGCTCACGCTCGGCCGCCCTCGACACCGCCGCGTGCTCGTCCTCCGACAACAGGACGTACAACACCCGCCGCCTCGTCTCGCCATGAGCTCGGCGGTTGCGTCGCCTCGCCATGCCCGACGAGGGCTCGCCGCACCCCTCTTCGACCATCAGCCTCCTGACCTGGGATCGCGCTCGATCTCGCCCCCATTGCGGACCGCGCCCGGTCCGCAGCCGATAACGCTTGCGTTTTCCATTTCTTGCCCTGCGCCCTGCGCCAGCGGAGCGCAGGGCAAGCGTTGGCGCCCAGCTTCTCTCATCGCCCGCGGGTTGACTACTTTAAGCATCGGCGTGTCACCCTGTCACTGAAAAACAACAAGCCGAGAGGCGGATGCGTACAGCCCGCCGGTCGGGGCGGTACGGCACACAGGGCTGAGATCCGATTCGGTGTGCCCACTCTGGGATAACGATTTGCGACCGTGTGCCGATCAGTGCGGCGATCGTCAACGTCGCCTGCGGCTGTTGGAAAAGCTGGGCTGGTCGCACCTTCGGGCGTTATGTTCAGGTTGTGACGGCTATCTGGAGCACCGATCAAAGCGGAAAGTGGCGCCTTCTCACACCGAGCGGCTATCCAGCTGAGGCAGCGTTGCACGACCTCGTCGAGCAGACTCCACAGATTCTGCCGCTGGCCGGCTCTCCGCGGATCACGGTGCTGGGGCGCGAAGTACGGCTGGGCGGCGGATATGCCGATCTTGTGGCCGTGGAGCCCTCCGGGCAGATGGTGATCGTGGAGGTGAAGCTGGCCGGGAACTCCGAGGCTCGCCGCGCGGTGGTGGCTCAGGTTCTCTCATACGCGGCATACCTCCAGGGTCTTGATGCGGGCCAACTTGAGTCGCAGGTCCTGGCGTCCCACCTGAACAAGCGCGGATTCAAAACGGTAGTGAGCGCTGTCGAGGCAGATGATCAGGAGCACTCCGTTGATCCGCAGGCGTTCGCCGAAGGGCTCGCGCAAAGCCTGGCGGAAGGCAGTTTCCGACTGGTCGTCGTCCTCGACAGCGTTCCGGATGAGTTGGCGCAGATCGTCGGCTATCTGGAATCGGTGACCCAAGGGATCGTCATCGACCTCGTCACCGTCTCGGTCTACGACGTGAACGGCGGACAGGTCCTCGTGCCCCAGCGCGTTGAACCCGCACGGCGGGACCGGGAGCTGTCCACGGCCGAGGTGACCGAGCGACAGCGTACGGTTTTAGGCTCCGAGGAGTTCCGCGCGGTCATCGCGGACGCGTCAGCCGACAAACGGGAGCTGCTCGAAAGGCTCACCCGGTGGGCAGAGGCACTGCAGCGAGACCGGCTGGTAGACCTGGCCACCTACCAGGGAAAGGCAGGGATCACCACGCTGCTCCCTCGCCTACCTGGCGATGCGGGCCTGGTGACCATCTATAAGGACACCAAATCGGTCTACCTGCAGTTCTGGCGGGGCGTGTTCGAGCGACGGGCACCCCATTCGATCCCACTCGTTGAAACGGCTCTACAGGCCACGCTGAAGCAGGGCAACGTCACCCACGAGGTCTCCGACGACCTCTTGGAGATCCTCACCAATGCTTACAAGGAGGCAGCAGGCTGAAGTTGCTCACCTGAGACCCGTCCGGCGTCCCAAGGAGCCGATGAGCGACCTCGCGGGCTTCCTGGTCGGTGTGGGCAAGAGCGGGCCTGCCATCATCGGAGCATGAGCGACTGGGAGCTGTTCCTCCAGGAGGTTTCACCTCCAACCCGGCGAGAACGTCTTAGTGGGCGAGACGCAGCCGTGGACCCGCGGATCAGCCGAAGACCTGCCTGAACTGTCCGCACTGCTCGACTCGACGACTCTCACCCCGATCCTCGTCGGAGACACGGCGTACGAGTTGCTGGCGTGGGGACCACCGGACGGTCGACGGGGATGGCTCTGCCACCCGCCCCAGGATGTGGCCGGCGGGTCTTTTCCGAAGGCGCACATGAGCTTCTGGAAGCTCTGCGGCGGAATCGTCGAGAGATTCGGTGAACCCAGCACCTGGTGGTGCAACCAGAACCAAGTGCTCACGGACCAGGCGACACGTGTACGAGTCTCAGACGTCCTGGCCGACTACGCGTGGCTCTGGGAAGGCGATGGCCTGAAGGTCTCCATCAACCCAGTTGAGTACTACGCCGTCGCCGTAGAGGCCAACGGGAACCTCACACTGGCGCATCGGGACGATGGTCGGCTCCTTCTTTTCGCACCAGACCACGCGTTCGAGGATGTCACGCCACTGGACGGTTCCCCGCCATACTCATTGCTCACGATCAATAATGTGCCCGACCTTGCGACCTGGATAGGGTATGCGCTGCGGCTTGGCGACATCAGTAGGCCGACAAATACTAGACCCCGCCGACGACCCGCGCCGTCGCCTGTCCGGTACGGGGTGCGTACCGGACAGGCGCGGCGACGGTCAGGCGTTGAGCATCGAGGCGAACGTCAGGGTGTGGATGGCGGCGAAGACGTAGGGGATCGTCCGTTCGACGACGCCGAGTTCTATGTAGGCGCGGGGGCGGCCGGCCCACTCGTCGGTGAAGAGGGCGACCGGCAAGTCGGCCTCCAGCTCGCTGATAGCGGCGAACCGGGCACGGTTGAGCGCGCGGTAGGTGCCCAGCTGGATCCACCAGGTCACGCAAAGGGTGAGGGCCGCCAGGTAGACGGCGGTCCCGGCGAAGGCGCTCTCCGCGGGGAGCGCCGCGGCCAAGCCCGCGAGCGCGGTCTGGACGGTGAGGAAGAAGGCGTTGGCGGTCGCGCGGCGGGCGGAGGTCCGGTCGGCGGTCTCGATGGCCAGTTTGTAGAGCTCGACGATGGTGTCGCGGTCGGTTGGCACAGGGCTCTCCTTCGGGGAAAGGGAGGCCCGGGGAGGGGCCACAGCGGTGGCCGCGGCCCCTCCCCGGTGTGGTCAGGCGGCTTCCGCCAGCGGGGGCTGCTCGGGCACGCACGCCACTGAGCTCTCGGTGGCGTCCTCCGGGATGTCGCGGACGTACACCTTGTCGCCGACGTCGTCGACGCGCGTGACCTCCAGGTCGATGACCTCGCCGATCTCGATCCCGCCCGAGTTGAGGTCCTGGCGCAGGTCGGGGGTCATCTGCGTGCAGTGCAGGAAGACGGGGCGGTGGCGGCCCTCCACCCTCAGCAGGACGAAGCCGCCCTCGCCCTCGGGGCGGATCCGGTGGACCTCCCCTTCCAGCCGGTCGCCGACCCGCGGCCCCGTCGCCGGCCGGGCCGCGGTGCTCCGGATCAGGTTGAGGGTCACACGGCGGCGCCGGGGGTCGATGTCGACCGTGGTCACCTCCACCTCGTCGCCGGGGGCGAGGAAGGCGCCCGCCGGCAGGCTGCCGCGCGGGATCAGGCCGTTGATGGGGCCGTGGACGCGGACGAACACCCCGGGGTCGCGGACGCTGTGCACGGTGCCGGTGAAGGCGTGCCCGACGGGGTGCTCGGCGGCCAGTTCGTTCCACGGGTTCGGCCGACCGGCGAGCAGCGTGTACTTCATCCCGCCGGTCGGCAGCATCTCGAACGCCCCGTCGACCTGGTCGCCGACCGAGTAGTGCCGGGTCATGTCGGGGATGATCCGGCCCCAGTCGACGTCCTCGGAGCCGAGGACGCCGGGGCGGCCGTCCTCGGCCCGGACGACCGCGAACTCACGGCTGACCGACACGACCCGGGCGCGGGTGGGGACGGTGCCACCGGTTGCCATCGGGATCAGGGCCATTTCCTGGGCGGGTTCCTTGCGGACGGCCTCGAGCTGGACCCGCAGTTCCTTCTGCATGGCGGCCATCTCGGCGTACCCGTAGGCGTACGGGATGTAGCGCAGTCCGCGCACGTCGCTGGGGATGTCGTCGGGGTGCTGCGCGAGGTAGATCATGCGCTTGCCGATGAGCCGCGCCGCCATGTACTCCATGGCGACGTTGGGGTTGCGGCCGGAGAAGTCGACGACGACCAGCTCGGCCTGCTGGATGGCGCGCCACACGACCCCCTGGACGGAGGCCGGGCCGTAGACGCCGTCGGCGCGGACGGGGACGAACCCCGCCTCCTGGATCGTCGTCCGGACGACGTCCTCGTAGTACCAGTCGAAGTCGAAGGTCGTCTCGTCCTCCAGGACCTTCTTGCCGAACGGCATGATGACCACGACGCGGTTGGGGATGGGCTGCTCGTCGCGGGTGAGGCGGACCTCGTGCATGGTGGTGTGGCCTTTCTGCAACTGGAGACGTTCTCGTCTCGCCTAGCCACGAAGATGCCCGGGGGAATCCCCGGCGCCGCGCGTGCGGCCGCTGAGTTTTGGGGCTATGGCGGCGCATTACTCAGAGAAATCTCAGTGGCCCGGTTATCGTTGGTTTATGGAGCGGACGAGGCCTTTGTGGACGATCGATGTCCTGGGAGCTCTCGTGGTCAGGAAGGACGGGGAACTGCTGCCGCCGCTGTCCCCGCTGCCCGCGGCCGTGCTGACCTGTCTCGCGCTCGCCGGGCGCAAGGGAATGAAGACCCCGGAACTGCTGGACGCGGTGGTCCATCCGAACGGCGGCCGGGCCATCGCGTCCAAGAGTGCACTGCACAAGCATTTCGAGACTCTGCACAAACTGGAGCTGCCCATTCCGCGTTTCGGTTCCCTGGTCACCGATGGATACGCGCTCGAGGTAGACCGGGTGCGCGTGGACGCGGCGGAGTTCGTCGACGGCGTCCGCGCGCTGCCGGCCGAGCCCACCGAGGCGCAGGTCGCGAAGCTGATCGGCTACTGGCGTGAAGACCCGCGGGCCGCCCATCCGCGGGCGCGCCGGAACCGCTGGAAGGCTGTCTTCCAGGCGCGCGCGACCTTGGTCGCTCGGATCGAGTCGGCGGGTCTGGAGGGCATGGCGGGGCTGGAGGAGTTCGTCGGGCTGTTCCCGTCGGATCCGGAGTGCGCGCCGCTGCGCGACCGGCTGGCCAGGCGCGAACGCAAGCGCCTGCTCGTCGTCGAGGACGACGTGCTGGACCAGATCGTCGGCTGCCTGGAGGCGGACGGCTACGACTGCCTGCCGGTCGGCGGTCTAGACGACTGGCACCGGCTGCTGAAGAGCGACCGCGACCGGATTCTGCGCTGCCACGGCGCGCTGGTCGACCTGCATCTGACGGAGGCGCTGAACGACGAGCAGGGGTTCGACATCGTCGAGTGGCTCCGGGACAACACCGAGATTCCGACCGCGCTGATGACGGTGGCGCCGCCGTGGGACGACCTGGACCTGCAACCACCGCTGCACCGCAACCGCTACCGGCTTGTCAGGATCGTCAACAAGCAGAAGGGGCGGCGGCTGAACCTGTCGGCCATCCGCGCTATCGCCAAGGCGCTCACCTCCGACGAGGAGGAGGACGTGTGCGCGCGGCTGTCAACCTGGCTGGAGTCGGCGTATTTCCACGCGGACCGGCGTCTGCGACGCATCCGGACCAGGGACGGCGAGAAGCGGGTGAGGGAATGCGAACGGTCGGCGGACGCCGTGCGACGGACGTTGGCTTCGAGTCCGTTGCACGAGGCCGAGCAGGCCGTACGGGCATTCGTCGACACCTGGGGCCGGGGCTGAGCCGGCGGCCCTCGACCGCGGCCCGCGTCAGGACCTTGTGCGTGCCGGGTCGGTAGCGGTTCGCGGTAGCCAGACCCGCAGGTGCGCGCCGCCGAGCAGCTCCGAGCCCGGCAGGATCTCGATCGCGCCCCCGAACCTGCGGACGATCTCCCGCGCCTCCCTGACCCCCGTCCCGCCGCTGCCGTGCTTGGAGAAGGTGTCGCCACGCAGGAGCCTTGCCCGGTCCTCTCGCGTCAGGCCCGGCCCGGCGTCCTCGATGTCCACGATGTTCCACGGTCCGGGGCGGTCCTCGGGGCCGTCCCGTTCCGTGCCGCGCACCGAAAGGCTGACCTCCTGCCGTTCCGCCGGGATCTCAGCCTTCCGCATCGCCTGGACCGCGTTGACGAGCAGGTTCTCCAGGGCGAGTTCGAGCAGCGCGCGGACGGCGTGGACGGCAGCCCCGCCCGCGCCGTCGCCACGGAGCGAGATCTCGATGCCCTCCTGCCACTCCACTCTGCGGCCCAGCTTGCGGACGAGGTCGGTGAGGTCGCACTCCTCCGGCGGACGCTGGAGCTCCTCGAACGCCCTGCGGTACTGGCCGCCGCTGAGCCGGGCGACGTTCTCGCGAATACGTGCGAGGAGCCGGGCGCGCGCGTCGGGATCCGGCTCGTCCGCGAGCGCGTCTAGGAGCTCCTGGGTGCCCATGACGATGTTGTCGCTGCGGTGGCCGACCTGGACGAGGGCCTGACCTGCGAGCATCGCCATCATGGCGGCCTCGGCGTCGTCGGCTTGCGCGACGAGCTCCCGCAGCGCTCGGCCCGCCATGTTCTCGGCGCCCTCGGCGATCACCTCCCCGAGGCCGGAGCCTAGAGTCGCGTAGCCGTCCGGGTGTTCTCTGAGGAGTGCTTCGCCCGCCAGGCGCGGCAGGACGGTCTCCGGGGCAAGGTGCTGGACGGCTTGGTCGGTCTCCTCCTCGTCGAGCCCCATGAGCGACACGTCAGTGAGCACGTCGGCGGCGCTGAACGATGCATCCCGGTGCAGTGTGTAGGCGATGCCGAGAACCGCGCGTTCCGGGGCGCCGAGCCTCGCGGTGACCCTGCCCCGGATAAGACCGCGTGTCTCGTTGCTCCGGACGGCGTCGAGTTCGGCCGGCGTGAGGCGGCGGTCGGCGGGCGGCTCCGACAGCAGCCGGTCCAGGAGCACCCAGGCGGCGAGCGGATGCGCGCCCGTCTCGTACTCCAGGGTGTCGACGACGACGGCGTCGGCGGCGACGCCGCACAGATCGAGCAACCACGCGAGGGTCTCGCGCGGCGACGCGCCCGAGTTCAGATCTATGCCGAGGGAGGCGTCGGTGATGCCGGCGAGTCCGGTCGGAGGGGCGATCAGTTGCGGAACGATCGCACGCAGCAGATTGACGCGGCGGCTCGCCGGTCCGGACTGAGCGCCCTGCGGGGGGCGGGCCAGCAGGCACAGCAGGTCCGGCGCGGTGAGCACGGCCGTTCCGGGCGGACGGTGCGCCTCCGTGCGCAGGGCCGCGGGGACGAACCACACGAGGGGCCGCGACAGGTCTGCGGGCGGCGGGGCGTCCGCTTCGGCGACCCAGAGAGGGATGCCGGTGCGGCGGGTCACCTGCAGACCCGGAAGCCGGGCGTCGTCAAGGCCGAGCAGCGTCGTCTGGAAACCACCATCGTGGGTGGCGACCAGTGGGCGGACGTCCTCGCCCAGCATCCGG
Organism: Actinomadura sp. NPDC049753; assembly: GCF_040674655.1. NCBI lineage: Bacteria > Bacillati > Actinomycetota > Actinomycetes > Streptosporangiales > Thermomonosporaceae > Actinomadura > Actinomadura sp. NPDC049753. The sequence continues at coordinate 29,056 of NZ_JBFARL010000037.1, forward strand.
CCGAGGACCGTGGCGAACGTACCGACGTTGGGCTCGTCCATATGGGCGGACAGGTGGCGCAGCGCCTCCACGACCTCCTGCCCAGAGTCTCCGACATCGATGAACCGGGCATGGTTCGAGCGTTGCGGCTGCGCGGAATCCGGCGTGTAGCGAAGCAGGATCTCCTCCAGGGTGGTGCCCAACGAGGAGTCCCAGTGCGGGGGGCGGGGCACGGAGGAGGGTCCGCCGCTGTCCATGTCGACCCGCCCCGCTTCGAGGAGCCGCCGGGCGGTAGGGAACTCGCCGGCGTCGATGCATGCCTGGACGGCGCTGCGGTGCGCTTCGCTCGCGGCCGCGGTGCTCAGCCTTCCGGTCAGTTCCTCGGCGACCCTCTCTTCCTCCGCGACGATCCACTCGAGCTCACCGTCGAGCAACTCCTGCGCGTCGGCGAGGCGGGACTGGGCCAGTTCCATGAGATCGGGCAACGGAGCTGGGCGGACCTCGGCACGGCGAGCCCGTTCGGCGAGCGTCGCCTGCCGGAGTTCGATGTCCGCGCGGGCCGCTCGCCTGGCCTCCGCCAGCTTCTCGTGCAGCTTGCGCAGTCCCTCGGGGGTGATCTCTCCACCTGCGGACGCGTCCTCGCCGGTGAGGACCTCATCGACGAGCTGGAACTCGCCCACAGCGATCAGCCGTTCGATGCCGCCGGCCGCCGTCACCGGATCGGCGAGCCCGGAGAGCACGCGCATCGCGGCGCCGAGCCCGTCCAGCGGGTGCCCGCCGGCCAGGGCCGTGGCGAGCTCCGGGTAGCGCCAGCGTCCGGGCCAGCCCGCCAGGATCTCCATCAGCGGCTCGGTCGTCATCGGGTCGTCCCCCATCGGGCGAGCTCTTCCAGGTCGTCGAGGAACGCGCGAGCGAGCCGCCCCTCCGGTGCGGGCAATTCGCCGACGCGCTCGGTGAAGGAGGACCAGGAGTCCACGAGCCACTGCGACAGCTTCAGCGCTTCCTCGGGCAGCGCCGCGCCCGCACCCGGCTCCTTGCCGTCCCGGCACAGCCGCAGGACGGTGTCGACCTGGCCGAGGATCGGGTCGAGCCGTTTCACGTACCGTTTGAGGTGGCTGCCGTGCATCGGCGGCTTCCCGGGCGCCACCGACGCCCCGACATTCTGGACCAGCTGCGCCATGTTCCTGGTCGGCAGCTCTGCTGACCAGGCGCGCAGCACCTCGGGAGAGCGCTCCCGAACGCGCTTCGCCAGCACGGCGAACACTCCGGACGCGCTGTCGAACAGGGCGCGGTGCGTCCGGGTGCTGATGGTGTTTTCGAACGTGGTCGACTGCGCGTGTTCGACGAGGCGCTCCAGGGTCGCCCATGCGTCCCCCCGCTCCTGGTCGAGCTCGGATTCCTGCAGGGCGGCGCGGAGCGTCGACCGGGTGATCGGCTGGCTTCCGGGCACCGCCCGGTACTCTGCGGTGCGCGCCACGAGTTCCTTCCAGATGCCCATGTCCTTGACCTCTGGCTCGAGAATGTCCAGAACATCGGCGGCGGAGGAGCTCCCTTCCAGAATGACCGCACCGGCGGCGGCGATGACGCCGACCACGCATTCCCCGGCGTCCGGGTCGTCCATGGCCAGGTCTTCCAGGGCCGGGACGAAGGCGGGCGTGTGGCGGGCCGCGGCGAGCATGGCGAGCGCGGGACGCGGCCGCAGGCGCGGATCGGGGAGCGTCTGCCGGAGCACCGCGGCCTCCACGAAGTCCCCGTTCCGCCAGAGGCGGTCGATCAGCCACCGGCGCCAGCGGATGCTCGGCTCCCCGGAGCCGGCGTGGTCGGTGAGGCAGCGCGCCGCAACCAGCGTGACGAGCGCGGGCGGTGCATCGGGCTCCTCGCCGAGAGCTTCGAGGACCTGCCAGGGGTCTTCGGCGCTGGCGAGGACGCTCCGGACGAGCACAGCTGCGTCCGCGTCACCGTCCTGGTGGGACTTGAGCAACTGCTGCGCGGCGTTGAAGGCCACACCCGCGGAGGCGGGCGCCGCGGGCCGCGGCGGGCTCTGCGTGCTCCGCACCAGCGGAGCCGCCCCTACCGCGCCAGCCACCGCGTCGGCGATGTCCTCGCCGGTCAGCCGCACGCTGAGCTCCGACGCCAGCCGCTGCCGCCCGTACCGGCCCTCGAACGACAGGTAGTTGAAGCTCCCGACGAGCGCCTCATCGTCCCAGACGAGGACCTTCGCGTGGTTGCCGCCGCTGATCAGTCTCAGCGTCCCCGGATACTCCCGCCTCAGGTTCTCCAGATGCGCGTTGGCGATCTCCCATCTGGGGCGGTCCGTCCCGGTGAGCCGCCGTCCGTCGCCGTACACGAGAGTCACCTCGACTCCGCGGTCCAGGCAGGACCGCAGCGCGCCGATGAGCCCGGTGTCGACGGCGTCGGCGGACAGCCCGTGGGAGGCGATGACCACCCGTCGCGCCGCCTTGACGAGGGCGGTGCGCAGGAGCCCGCGGTGCGCCGCGTCCGTGACCGTGCGGACGGAGGGCAAGGTGCGGCTCTCCAGGAAAGCGCGGCTCCGTTGGACGTGGTCGCTCCACGCCTTGGTCCAGAGCCGCAGCGAAGTGACCTCGACGGCGGCGTCCGTGACGTCCTCGCGGGGGGCTTCGATGTCGGCGGCGCTCGGCGGGGCGTCTGGCCGCGCGCCCTCCGACACGGATGTGTAGCCGGACGCATCTGGGCCCGGGCCGGCCTCACCCGGCCGTGCCGCGCCGGACACGTTGCGGGCGGCGGCGAACTCGGCAGGGCGGACATAGACTCTGCGGCTTTGCTCGTACGACGGGATTGCGGCGCGGACCCAGCCCAGCAGGTCGGTGATGACCGGAGATCCGCCTTCCCCGGCCTCCAGGACGACCCCGAGCTCGGAGAGCGAGCCCGTGGACGACAGCAGGTTGCGGCTGGTCACCAGGGCCGTATGGTCGTCGACCACCAGGAGCTTGGCATGCGTGCGCGCGCTCGTCATCGGTAGGAGGACCTGCTGGACGTGCTCGCCCGGAGCCGCGCGGGCGAGGTCCTCCAGCGCGTTGCGTGTCTGGTCGTCGAATGCCTCGCTGAACTCGGTGTCGGGGTTGACGCCCCAGGCGAACACGACGCGGACACCGCGCCGGATCCGGTCTGCCAGCGGATCCAGGAGGGGCTTCAGCGCCCGGTACCGGATCCAGGGCGACACGATCACAAGCTGAGTCTCGGCCCGGCCGATGAGCAGCGGCAACAGGCGTTCCTGCTCCTCCCCGGCGATGATGTGAGCCGGGGTCTCCCGCTGGACTTGCGCTTGAAGCAGCCCTTCGAGCTGCCGGGCGTCGCCGGCTAGCTCCAGATGCCAGTTGCGGCGCTGGCCTGCCGGGATGTCGGCGGCGCCGCTGATCCGGCGTTCGAGGCGTTGCAGTGCGGATGCCGGCGACGGCGGGTCGACCATCGTGCCCTGGGCGTGTTCGCGCAGCTCGGTGGCGAGGGCGGAGGTCGGGGAGTCGGCGATCAGCTGCGTCAGCCGCTCGGACGCCTCCTGGCGCAGCTCGGCGGACAGCCGGTCGTCAATGACGGTCACGCTCAGGTGTTGGAGCTCCTCGTCCCAGTGCGGTGCGACCTTCAGTTCGATCCAGCGGCGGCCAGCAGGTTTGCGGAGGTCGGGCGGCGGCAGCCGGTAGGACAGCGCGCGGCGGGCCCGGTGCCCGACGACGGGTCCGCGCGTACGGTCGACCACCACGGGCTGGGCCTTCTGTTCCTTGTGCAGCGAGTCGTGCAGCGCTTTCATCACCGCGCTCTGCGGGACGTCCGCGAGGCTCACCTTCCGGCTCTCGACCGGTACCGCGAGCCTGGCCCGGGACGGCTTCAACCGCCCCATGGCGGGCAGCACCCGCATGGTCAGCTTGTCGATCATCAGCTCGCGAGGCTCGAAGACGCTCTCGGCGCCGCGCAGCTCCTCCGTCCGGTCCGCGTCCAGGCAGCGGGCCACCTTGTCGGAGACCGCGAGTGTGAGGGGAGTGGTTTCGGTGTTGATAGCGAGGTGACCCTGCCGCCACAGGTCATAGACGAGGTCGTGGACGAGCCGGATGCCGAGCCCGAGCCGCTCCGCGAGTTGGTCGGGCTCGGAGAGCCCGGCGTGCACCGCGCGCAGCGTCAGCTCCTCCATCGCCGACAGGGAATCGCCGTAGCCCATGCGGACCACGATGGTCACGACGTCGCACGGGACGTAAACGGTGACGACGCCGCTCACAGCCCCTCCGCCGGAAGCACCTGAGAGGCGTTGTAGATGTGGCCGTAGTGGTCAACGGCCTGGCAGACCTGCTGCCAGAAGACGTCGTCGCCGTCCTCGTACCGGGCGAAGTGCTCGTAATCGCCGACGATCACCAGCAGTCGGCGGGCCCGGGAGAACATCACGTTGACCAGGTCTCGGCGGCTCAGATGGCCGTAGCTCTCGGCGGCGCCGCCCCCGCCGCGCGTCTTGTTGCGGACCAGCGACACGACCACGATGTCGGCCTCGCGGCCCTGGAACGCGTGGATCGTCTGAACGTGGTCGGTGAGCGCGCCGTAGCGGCGGAGCACATCCGCCTGCTGCCGGTATGGGGTCAGCACGGCGAGCGGCTCGGCGCTGTACCCGTCCCGGCCAGGCATGGGGCGCGGGTCCATCGCCGACACGATGGCGTTGACGAGCTCCGCCTCTCCCTCGTTCTTCCAGTAGGGGCGCTCCTCGCAATACGGCAGGCTCTCGGTGTCCACCCAGACGAGGGCGCGCTCCCGCAACCAGTGCGGTGCCCGCAGCGGTGACGGCTCCTCGTCGTGGTGGGTCGCCAGCCCGCCCGGCGGCAGCCCGTCGTCGGGCAGTGGCTCGTCAGAGCCGCGCTCGCGGGGATAGAAGACGCGGCTGATGACCTCGGCGATGGGTCTGCGCATCCGAAACTGGGTGGAGAGCATCGCCGTCGGCCGCTCCGCGGCCCCCGGGTGCGGCGCCGTGTCGAAGAGGTTCCGGAACAGGTCGAACGCGTCGATGTAGGTCTGCTTCTTGTCTCCGACAATGGAGATCCCGGCGTTGGGATCGCCGACGCAGGCCTCAAGGAACCGGACGACCTCGTCTCGGCGGTGGGCGGGCAGCTGATGGTGGTCCCCGATGAGCGTCCACCGTGTGCCGCGCACCAGGGGAATGGCCAGCTCGGTCGGCCACGCCTTGGCCGCTTCTTCGACCACCACCCAGTCGAAGGAGACGTCTCCGCCCGTCGCACCGATGTTCCGGACGGTCGCGGTGGCGCAGGTCGCGAAGACGATGTTCGCGCCGCGCTGCAGGCGGTCGGCCAGCTCCGGCAGGATCGACTCGCGCCCCTCCTCGTTGAGCAGCGCGCGCCAGTAGGTGAGGACCGGGCGGAGCTCGTCGTCCACACCGGCGGCGAACATCTTGTCCACATGCGTGCGCATCTGGCGGAACCTCCGGACGACGAGATCGTCCCGCAGCCAGGGCCTGATCGCCTGGTCCGGGTTGCCGCGCTGAGAGACGATGCGCAGCGCGATCGGCACGTCGGCGAGCCGGTCGGTCGGGCCGTTGTCGTCGCGGGCGCCGATGTCCTTGAGGATGCGGGCGGCGAGGTTGTCGAGGGTGAAGTTGGACTGGGCGGACACCAGGACGCGGTGGGTCGGCCACTCCCGCAGGTAGGCGGCGATGGCCCGCGACGTCACCGTGGTCTTGCCGGTACCGGGCGGGCCCTGCAGAGCGAAGAACGGCTCATGGGTGAGGATGTTCTGGACGGCCTTCTTGCCGCCCTCCAGCAGGCGGTCCCCCGCCCTCGCCCACCGGTGCGGCAATGTGCGGACCCCAGAGGGCCTGCGCAGCTGCCGGGTGAGCGGCTTCAGCGCGAACAGCTCCCAGCGGGCGTCGGCCTGGCGGGCGAGGACCGATTCGGAGCCGATGTCGTCGACCGGCCGTATCCAGCCGGCGGCTGGGATCTTCGGCTGGTCCGGCCGGCGGCGCAGGATGATGCGATCGCGCCCGTCGCGGCGCACCACCTCCGCCGCGATTCCCTGGACGTCCGGGCTCTTGCGGTCGGTGTCGCCCGGATAGAGCTCGACGTCGGCGCTGCCGCCCTCCTCGCTCTCCAGCCGTCCGAAGAAGTCGCCGAAGTCCGGCCGCAGGTCCGGGTAGCGGGCGTACTTGGTGAACAGGGCCTGCTTGTAGATTCGGTCCTTGTCGCGGGCCTGGTCCCAGTAGACAAGCACGCTGCCGTCGGCGCTCACGTAGTCCGGATCCAGCTTGTAGGGGTAGCGGCGCGCCTGCAGCTCGACGCCCTGGTACTGCAGGAGCCAGTCGATCGCTCTCTGGTAGTCGAGCTCCCGTTCCGAGGCCCGGCTCACCGGGGCGACCGCCTCCAGGAAGTGGACCCAGGAGGGGCGCCCCCGGCGCAGCGCGTCGAGCCGCCCTTCCGCCAGCCGGTAATCGAAGACCTTGACCTCGGGCAGGTGCCGTGCGCGGGAGCCGGCCCTGAGGTCGTCGAGCCTGGTCTGCAGCTTGTGCGCATCACGCCGGGCCACGTACTTGATGAGCAGCACGTCGGGGAGCTGCTCACCGCGGCCATACGCGAGGCCGCGGCGGAAGATCTGGCAGAACCAGACGGCCCGCTCCCCGAGAACCGCGGTCGTGGCCTGGCGCTTGGCCTCCGCCTCACCGCCGTCGACGTACGGTTCGGCGCCTTCCTTGGAATACAGCACCTGGGCATGTCGCAGGTCCTGGGTCAGTAGCGCCGCGGTCTCCCGGATGCCGTCGGGGGTGTCGGCGTCGAACTCGAGCCAGCCCCATCTGCCGATGGTCTCGTCGCACTTGTCCGGCATGAACGCCACGAGATAGGGCCGGTCCTCGACAGCCTCGCCGAGCTCCACCACGTTGGTCTCGTGAGTCTCGCTGAGTTCGTTGACGACCTCCTGGGCCGTGGGACGGTCGTCCGGATTCCTGTCAAGCATGCGCCGCAGCAGCGTGCGCAACCCGGTGGGCAGATCGGCCTTGAGCAAGGCACCGCGCAGGTGCTCGCCGAGTGCGTCCAACCGGTCCCGCACCGCGCGGACGGTCCCCGGACCGTCCGCCTCTTCGGGGATCGCTCGAGGCACCAGGTCGGCGGGGAACGGCCCGAGGAACCATTCGCCGACGATCGCGGCCAGTCCGTAGACGTCCGCTCTGGCGCTCTCGGTGGCTGCCTGCGTCTCGTCGTCCAGCGGCAGCAGAAAACGCAAGCGTTCTGGCGGCAGGTACGGCAGCGGCCCGGCCCCCTGCCCCAGGATGAGTCGGCGGACGTCGTCCCGGGCGGCCACCGAGTCGACGGCCGTGCCGGTGAGCAGATTCGACACGAAGGCGCTTAGCTCGAACCGGGCCAACCGCAGCCGATGGCCGCCGGCTTCGTCGCGCACGTGGTCGACGGCCCCCGGCCACAGGTTCCGGTGCGAGAGCCCGAGGTCGTGCAGGACGGCCAGGCCGTCCGCCAAATGCTCGAATTGCAGCAGGGCCTCCAGCGGGTCCTTGCCATAGTGTTCGGGGCCGACCTGGGCGAGCGTGCGGTCGGCGCCCTCGGTGACCACGAACGCGGCACCGTCGACGCCCGGGCCGGACATCCCGGCCTTCGCCACGGTCTCCGCGTCCTGGTAGCCGCCGGCCCGCAGCTGCGGGAGGGCGGGGTGGTCGAGGCCCGAGAGGCGCAGCAGCGCCCGGATCTCTTGGTCCCACAGCAGCCCGCCCAGCTTGGAGAGCCCGAGGTAGACCTCGACGTTGACAGGCTTTCCAGTGAGATCGGGGTCGTCGCCCTCCATCAGCGCGAAGCTGTACAGGCGGTCGTCGAGCAGGACGTGGGGCTGCGGTTCCTCGCCCGGAGTCAGTGGGACATAAGGGCCATATTTCGCAGTTCTCTCATCACAACAGAAGTGTCGAACCAGCTCCCAGGCCTGGCGCACCGCCACGATCATCGCCCCGTCCAATTCCGCCACGTACAGGCAGTATGCACCACGGTCGCTCAGCTTCTAGTTGGTTCTGCTTCCTCAAATATGGCCACTTTTGTCCCTTTGGAGATGTATCCCGAGGCGCCGTCCTCGGAGACGTCACCGCAAGCCGCACCGTCGGTGGTCAGTCCGCTCGCCGATCACACCCCGGCAACCCCCATGCTCCAGGAGTCGAAATTGCCCGTTCGTAGGCCGTCAGGAGAGCGGTCCGTGGCTCTCACCTGGAACCGCGCCGACCGACGCACGCGGCCTGGTCCAGTGCGTGCGTCGGTCGCGGCCCCACTTCTCCGACTCGCGCCTTACTCGGAGTCGCCGGTCTCGGCCTCGGATTCATTCGGTTCAGTGGCCCTTGTCCCAGTGCTCTCGCTCTGTTCGCCCGCTTCGAGGGCGGCGTGGCGGCGCCGTTGGAGCTCGTAGCGCTCCGCGTCCGGGATCGTCATTGACTCGGCGAGCACGGCCGCTAGCGCGTCGACCTGTGCGTTCTCGATGTCGGCCGAGAAGATCAACCGAATGTTCTCATCGGGCGTGATGACGTCGATCGCCGAGCGCCCGTTTCCGTCCTGTGCGGCCGATCGGACGTATCGCACCTGGCTGATCGGGATCTCCTGCCCGATCTGGCCCTGCTTACGGAAAGCATTGGTCCTCGCCATGATGATGCGGCGATCCGTGACGGCGACCAGGTTCTTCGCCGCCTTGTCGATCGCTGCCGCCGCCATGCCCTTCGCAGCCGCCACCATCTCTCTCGCTCCGCCCGAGGTCGCACCGAAAGAACCGAGGACATCGAGCTGCTCGGGGAAGGCGAGGGCACGAAGGGCCTCGCCGTCCTCGAGGAACCATCGCAAGGTGCGAAGGTACGGAGCGGTCTCCAGCGACGCTGGTTCGCATAGGACGTCCGGAGCCCCAAGCGGCGGGACTGGTGGGTGGAGAGCATCGGCAAGAGGCTCGATCGCCTTGAGAAGTTGAGCGCAGGTCAGGCGGGCGGCCTTCGAGTCCCTCCGGTTCCGGGTCAGCGGCATCGTCGCGCGGCCGGGCAGCTCGGTGATGACTCGCAGTTCCCGCGTCAGCGAGCAGACAAGGCTCCTCATCTTGGTAAGAGCAGAGTCGCGGTCCGCACGGGTGTCGCGCTCGATGACTTCGACGAGGCCCGCCTCGTCCTCGCGTCCGGCGGCGCTCACCTTCGCGGCGCGGAGCACCTGATACTTGGTCCATGCCTCGAGGGAGGACCGGAGGGCATAGGCGTCGAAGACGATGGCCTCGGCGTTCGTTTCGAGGTACTCGCGGCGCCCGTGTGGGGCAAGTTGTCTGATCTTCCGGACATGCCCTTCGACGTTCTGTCGGTACTGGTCACGAGCCTTGAGCAGCTCTGCTCTCTTGGTCGCGACGGTCTCCCACACGTGCGGCGTGACCGATTCGAGTTCTTGGGCCTCGCCGAATGCGGCATCGACGGCTTCGACGAGCCCCGTCAGCGCGGACCACTGCTCGTGGTTCACGGTCGTGAGCACCTGGCTCGTCAGCGCGACGTTGGTCCTGACGAGGCCCGCGACCTCACTCAGCTGCAACTGAAGGGCGGCCATGGCCAGCGCCGGCCCGATGGCGGCCATCTTCTGCGCCGCGCTGAGCTTGGTCACCGGGATAAGGCGAGCCTGGTGAACGACCTTGCCGTTGAGGAACACCGCCCCGATGTTCGCGCCATCCTTGACGGCAAGCGTTCCGCCGGCCTTCAGAATGGCCTGTGTCGCATCGCTGAGCCGGTAGACCCCCTCGACACTGGCGAATGCGTTCGCGAGGTTGCCGCCCACGTTCGCCGCGTTTCCGGTCGAGGCGAGGAATGCGGAGATCTTCTCGTGGTCGGTGACCGGCACTAGCCTGAAGTCGATCGGATCGAGCCTCAGGTCGAGCTTGAGCTTCTCAGAGACTTCACCGAAGGCGAAGACAACCCCTGGTAGCACCTCCGCCAGGACCGTCGATGCCGCTGTCGACTCGCTGTCCGAGTCGGGTGTCGATTCGTCCGCGTCCGGTGAGATGGCGGTATCGCTCTGGCCGTTCTCATCGGACTCGGAGTCATCCATCGAACCCGAAGGGTCCTGCATGCGTTTCTCCTTACGCGGCGCGTCGGGGAGACCAGCGTTCGCTGGCGGAAGACGACGGCACGGCGTGCCGTCCCTCTCGTGTCGTTCGGGCTAATTGGGCAGCTGGTGTACGTGGCACCGCCCCTCAGGCAGTTCCTTGGCAGCACTGCGGATGACGTGCTCGTGGTGCGTGAAGATGATGACCTGAAACCGGTCAGCCAGGCCGTCCAGGACTCGCAGGGCCGCCTCCGTGCGCCGCTCGTCGAATGTCATGAAGATGTCGTCGACGGCGATCGGGAGGGCGTTGCCGGCTGCGGCATGGCGTTCGAGCGTGGCCAGGCGCAGTGCCAGGTAGAGCTGGTCGCGCGTCCCCTCACTGAGTGCGGCGGGCGCCAGCAGGGGTCCCGAGGACGACTTGGCGCGGATGCTCGGAGGCTCCTCGTCGGACATTTCAAGCCCTGTGTAGGACCCGCGAGTCAGCTGGGCGAACATGTCGGAGGCCAGCGCGAGCACGGGTTCCTGGTCATTGGTCCGATACTCCTCCATGCAGGCATAGATGGCGATCTTTGCGGCCTCCAGGCGCAGGAACTCTTCGGCGTCCTCGCCCAGTTCGGCGCAGATCTGGGCGATGTCGGCCTCGGCGCGGGCGGCGTCGCCGCCCCCGTCGAGGCCGTCGAGTACCTGCCGTCTCTCCAAGCGCTGTTCGAGCCAGGTGGCGTTGGCCGTCTCCAGTTCTTCGATCTCACGGTCGAGTTCGGCCAGTTCGTCGGCGAGTTCCTCCGCGGACGTCTCCTCCGCCTGTTCGCGGAGCACGACCAGTTCCTGCCCTTCGGGAAGGGTCTGCCGGATGTTCGCGAGGGCGGTGGACTTCTCTCGCAAGGCGGCGGCGCGCTGGGCGGCGGCCTCCAGCTCGGCGATCGAAGCCAGATCGAGGCGTGCGGAGAAGTCCTGCAAGCGGCTTTCCAGCCCGCTCAGTTCGGCCTTGGCTTCGTCTACCCGCTCGGCGAAGTCGGCCTTTTGTTCGAGCAGGTTCTTGCGTTGCTGCGCGCCGTCCCGTTGCCTCTGCAGGTCGTGTTCCAGCGTCTCGATGGCCTGCTGCCAGCCGGTGGCGGATGCCGGAACGCTCCGGCCGCAGGCAACGAGCGTGCCCTTCACCAGATCCTCGAACTCGGAGATCCGCTGCTCGCCCTGGCGGAGCTTGTGCTCCGTCGTCTCCGCCGCATCGACCTCCGCCGTCACGTGGAACAGGGTTTCCAGATCGGTGAGAGCGGCGTCGAAGTCCCGGTCGGCGGCGAGACCCGCCCCGCTCAGGAACCGCTGCCATTGCCCGTCGTGGACGGTCAGAGCCTTCTCGGCATCGGCCTTCGCGGATTCCGCTTCTTCGAGGTCGGTTTCCGCGCTCGCCAGCTCGCGCTCTGCAGCTGCCCTTTCCTGGGCGGTCTGCTCATGCTCCTGAAGGCGCCTCCGTGCCGTCTCCATCGTCTCCGCGAACATCGCGGCCGCCTGGGCCGTCCCGTCGACGGCCGGCGAGTCCTCGCCGAGGCGCAGCAGGTACTGGAGCCTGGCCGTGTGAGCGTAGAGGCGTTCACGGCGACCTTCCACCTCGATGCGGGCGTCCTGTAGTTCCCGCGCGTTGGTCTGGAGCCGGCCGAAGTCGTCCAAGACCTTCGACGCCTTTTCGATGCCGGGTGTCGGGGCCGGGTACCTCTCCCACAGCGATTCCCAGTGCCGGCGCTCCAGCGCCTGCTCGGCGAGCACCTCCTCCACGGCCGCCTGATGACCGGGGATGGCGGCCTCCAGGTCGGTGATCTCGCGCGAGAGGTCGGCCCGCTTGTTGACGCTCTCCGCATGCCGCAGCATCAGGTCGGCGGTGTCGTCTGCTCGCCGGACGGCATATCTGAGCGAGACCAAGCCACTCGGATCGTCGGGGAATCCCGCAATGAGGTCGTCACGCTCAGCGCGCCGCGCGTGAAGTTCGTCGTGTGTCGGCGGCGCGTCGTCGGTCACGAGGCGTTGGAGGGCGCGCCGGCACTTCGCCAGCTGCTGCTGCGCGCCGTCGAGTTCTCCGGCACGGTCGCGGAAACGCTCCGCGAGGTCCTGAAAGGCCCGCACGGCTCCGGTGACCTGCTCCTGGTCAGGCAGCCGGAGGTCGAGGACGCCGTCGGGCGGCAGCTCGGGCAGTTCGAGCCGGTTCCGTGCCTGCCGGAACCGGTGGTCCAGCTTCTTCTCGTCGGCCTCGGTGTCGGTCAGCTTCTCTGGCAGGCCGGCGGGGATGGACGCGTACGCGTTCTGCAACTGCGAGACGTCCTCGCCTGCTGGGAGGGCGCTGAGTTCCTTGCCGAGTCGCTCGTGCTTGTCCTGGCATCGCTTCACCGCGTCCCGCGCGTGATCGAGGCCTTCGCGGAGGGTGCGGCCCTGGTCCCGGAGCCTCTGTCCCTCCCCGCGAAGGGTTTCCGGGATCCGGTAGAGCTCTTCGTCGGCGAGGGTCGCCTGCGCGTGGACGGTACGCAGCCGCGATTCGGCCTCGACGCACTTGCTGGAGACCTCGTCGGCCGCCGAGTTCTGCCGGTCCAGTTCGTCGAGGATCGCCGTGATGTCCCTGGCCAGCCGTCCGATCGCGGCGGCGTGCGGGATGAGGGAGTCGTCCTGTCCTATTTCGGAGAGCTGCCGCTCGGCTCGCTCGAGGTGTCCGGCGTTCGTCGAACGCACCGCGATGTGCTCGCTTCGCCGCTTGAGCAGCTCGGGGAGTTCCGCGCGGATGTCGTCGGGGGCCGCCGGCCCTTGGGCGCTGATCTCCTCGACCTGCTTTTCGAGATCGCGGCACTGAGCCAGCGCGGGCAGGATCTCCTTGAGTCGATGCTTGGCTTCCCGCTGCCGCCGCGCGGCCCGCAACTCCGCCTCGGTCTTGGTGAGGCGCCGCTCCGCCTCGGCCGCGGACTGTTCGGCGTCCCGGTACTGTTCGGGGCGGAGGGTCGCCGCGCGGGACCGCTGCCGGACGTCCTTCAGCCGGTCCAGCGAAGCATTGATCGCGGGCTTCCTCCCCGTCGGCAGGAACAGCTCGCGTTGCCGGGCCTTTATCTTGTCCAGGACGGCTTTGAGGCGCATGCCCGACCGAGCGGCGGCGAGCAGTTGGGCCGTGTCGCCCTCACCGGAGGCGAGCAGTTCCCCGCCTTTGCGGAGTTCGTTGCTGTTGAGGGCGAACTCGGTGATGAACGTCTTGCGGTCGACGCCACCGAGGAAGGGGGCGAGTGCCTCCTCGCTGAGCGGATCCCCGTCGCCGTCCACGAGGTCGTCCTTGCGCCTCTTCCGGCGGACGATCTCCAGGGCCACCCCGTCGGCCGCCGAGAGCCGGGCCCCCAGCCGCGTCCGGTTGCTGTGCCGGAAGGCGTACCGGGAGTTGTGGTGGATGCCGTACAGCAGCTGGTCGAGGGCGCTCAGTGCCGTGGATTTGCCGGCTTCGTTGGGGCCGTAGACCAGGTGGACGCCCGCTTGGCCCAGCCCGTCCAGGCTGTGGCCGTCGAAAGCACCGTAGGCGATGAGGTCGAGGCGTTCGATGCGCATTCCGGTCACCGCGCTTCCTGTAGCAGGGACTCCACGACCTGGTAGGCGTCATCGGCCAGGCTGCCGATCCACGCCGGATCGTTCGGGGCGATACCCTCCGGGCCCCTGAGCTCGGGCGGAATCCTTCCGATGAGCGGGTGGTCGGCGAGCTTGGCCATGAGACCGTCCGGGTTGGTGCCAAGCACGGTGAGGGCGCGGTGGAGGTCGGTCAGGATCCCGGAGGCACCCCCGCCGCAATCGCCGCCGTCCTCGCTGGACGTGCGTACCTTGACCTTCTCCAGCCACAGGTTCGGGTGGTGGCCGGCCGCCGCCCGAAGCTCGTTGAGGATCCGTTCGCGGTCCCGCCACAGTGCGGTGTGCGCGGACGTCGCACCGGTAAGGGTGACGCGGACGGCGGTCAGCCTCTCCTCCGGAATCTCCTGGAAGCGCTGCGCGACGAGGCTGAGCACCTGGTCGATGTCGTCGCGGCCCGTGACGTCGACGTCAAGGCTCTCCCAGCGGGCGGTGTCCAGGTCATGATGCTCGACCGATTCGACCAGGAGATCGCTGTCCACGGTGACGACGATGCAGCCCTTCGGTCCCGTCTCGCGGGCGTGCCGTCCCTGGATGTTTCCGGGATAGACGATCCACGGCTCGTCCCGGACGATCTGCTGCTTGTGGACGTGGCCGAGCGCCCAGTAGTCGTAGTCCCTCGCTTCGAGGTCTGCGACACTGCAGGGCGCGTACCGCTTGTGATCGGAATAGCTGCCGTCGAGCCCAGTGTGCAGCAAGCCGACGTTGAACAGGCCACCGTCACGCGCTGGATATCCGGCGGCGAGGTTGTCGCTCAGGTCCCATCGGGCGAAGCCTTGGCCGTGAACTGCAAGCCCCGCCTGTTCGTTCCGGACGGTCTCGGGCTTCCCTGTCGCGAAGACGTGCACATTGTCGGGGAGCTTGAGCGTGCGCATCGTGCGGTTCTGCGCGTCGTGATTGCCGGAGACCATGTAGACGGGGATGCCGGCCTGCCCGAGGAGTGCCATCTGCCGACTGAAGTAGAGGCCGGTCTGGTAGTCCTTCCACTCCCCGTCGTACACGTCGCCGGCCAGCAGCACGGCGTCCACTGACAGGTCGGTCGCGAGCCGGACGAGGTTGTCGAGGGCTCTCCGAGTCGCCAGCCTCAGGTCGTCCTCCGGAGCTCCCTCGTAGCGGGACAGGCCCCGCAGTGGACTGTCGATGTGAAGATCGGCGGCATGCAGGATCTTCATGCTCTCCCTTTTCAGGTGGGGTCGGCGACCGATGCGGGGATGGCCCTGGAACTCCAGTGACCTGCGAAACGGTAGCCGCGTGTTGCGACTTATCTGCTTAAAGAGGCGAAACAGCGCCATGTGGTGACCGGGTTGGGTCAAGAAGCGGCGTCTCGCATCACGAACCGCCTTTTCCTTTGGCCCCGTCCCTGATCAGGCGACTTGGGCTCGCGCAGCCTCGGAGAAGAGCGGGTTGGTCATGGCGACGATCTTGGGGCGGAAGTTTCCCTTCGCGCAGATCAGGCCGGTGGCCTTCTCGCCGGGGGCGAGCTCGGTGGTGTCGATCTGGCCCTCGTACTCGCCGAGGGCTGAGCTGCTGTCGTGCTTGGTGTTCTTGGTGTCGGTGATCGAGAAGTAGAGCGGGTTGACTTCGAGCTGCTTCTTGGTCTGGTTGGTGACGGTGACCTTGACGCAGGACAGGGCACCGCCGTCGCTCAGGACGCTCTTGCTCGCGCGCGCCCGCTTGGCGGTGAGCTTGATCGGGAAGGCCTTGCCCTTGGACGCCGCGCCGCTCTTGCCCGCCGACTTGCCCGGGTCGGCCGACTGGACGGCGACCGGGTCCTCTTCGAGGTTGCAGCCGGCGGTGAGGACGGTGACAGCGACGAGGCTGATGATGAGCTTTCGCATGGGGTGCTCCTTTGTGTCCGGACGCGTTCTGCATGGCGCCCTGGGATGGGTTTCGTGATGGAGGGGCGCCGCCGCCCGCTGGGGGTAGGGCTGGTCAAGCGGACGGCGGCGCGTCTTGGGGGGCGGGGCCGCGGCGGACCTCCGCATAGCTGGTCAGCCCTCGGCGACCGCGAGGAGCTCGTGGAACTCCTCCGCGTCGATGACCGTGATGTCGTGACCGGCATCGCGGAGCCGCTCGGCCTTGGCGAGCTTGCCGGTCTTCTTCGCCCCGGGGGCGAGCTGGCGAGGCTCGACGCCGCCGACCACCAGCAGGTCGACGAACTTGGTGACATGGGGGGCGGTCCAGGCTCCGAAGGCGGCGATCCGTTCGGCGGCCGCCGTCCTCGTCATGTCCGGCAGTGATCCGGTGAAGCAGACGGTGAGCCCGTAGAACGGGTTGTCCGGGTCGGCGTTGGGCTCGGCGTCCGGGTACGGCTCGCGCCGCGCGGCGCCCCGGTACCTGCACCCCTGGCGGACGCCGCCGCGGTAGGAGCCCATCTGAATCCTGTGGACGGCGAGTAGGTCGTCAAGGGTGGCCGTTCCCTGCCGTCTCAGCGCTGCGAGCATTACCTGAGCCGCCGCCCGCGCGTCGTCGTCGGCGTCGTGGTGGTGCGGCAGTTCGATGCCCAGGGCGTCGGCGAGTACCGGGAGCTTGTAGGCGAGGAGGCCGGTCCAGGTCCGTCTTGCGACCACGAGCGTGCAGGCGAACCGGAGGTCCGGGACGCGGAGGCCGCTCGCCTGGCTCGTGTCGGCGAGGACGCCGATGTCGAAGGCCGCGTTGTGCGCCACGAAGGGGGTTTCGCCGGCGAACCGGACGATGTGCTCCAGTGTCTCCGGCCAGCCGGGGGCGTCTCTGACGCGGTCCGCCGTGATGCCGTGGATTCCCACGTTGAAGGCGTCGAAGTGGTCGTGCCCGTCCGGGGGTCTGATCAGCGATGACCACTCCTCGACGATCCGCCCTCCCTTCACCTTGACCAGTCCGACCGAGCACGGGCTTGCCCGCCGGGCGTTCGCCGTCTCGAAGTCGATCGCCACCCAACTCGTCATCCTCGCTCCTAGCGCCGAGCCGTTGAAAGCATGACCATGAGAGCATGGCGTGAAAGCACTGTCAAACAGCTTTGCATCATTGGATGGTGTACAGTGGCGCTGCTCCCGAAAGCTGACGAGGAAGTTCTGATGGCATCGCAGAGCGAGCAACTGACCGCCGCCGAGATCTCCCGGCTCGCCGGGGTGACACGGGCGACCGTGAGCAACTGGCGCCGGCGCCACCCCGACTTTCCGCAACCCAGCGGGGGGACGGAGGCCAGCCCCAGCTACGACCGGGCGCAGATCGAGGCGTGGCTCGACGCGCGGGGCCGCCTTCCCGCGCGCTCGTCCAGGGACGATCTGCGGGCGCACCTGCACGGCCGCGCGCCGCGCGAGGCCGAGGCCGTGGCCCTGTTCACGGCGCACTTGGCCGGGCTGGACACCAAGAAGCGCGCTGAAGCCGCGGCCCTGGACGACAACGCACTGATCGCGCTGTACGCGGAAACGCTCTCGTCGACCGGAGCCGGTCAATCGGGCCTTGCGGAGGTCCCCGCGCAGCTCCTGCGCTCGGCGGCGAAGGTGGCGCACGAGGAAGGCCCGCTTGCCGTCTTCGACGTCCTCGACGATCAGACCGAAGGACCGGTCGGCATCCGCGGGACGCATCCGACGTCGGAGGCGCTCGCCGACCTGATGGCCGGGCTGGCGACGTCCGAAGGCCAGCGTGTCCGCAACGTTCTCGACCCGGCCTGCGGGGGCGGGCGCCTCCTCGCCGCGGCCGCGGCCGCCCTCAAGCCCGGCGCGAGCGTGAACGGCCAGGAGTACCGCCCTGTCACAGCGGCCCAAGCGAAGACCCGGCTGGCCGAGACGGTGCCCAAGGCTTCCGTGGCCGTCAGGACCGGGGACAGCCTGCGCAACGACGCCTTCCCCGACCTGCTTGTGGACGCCGTGGTGTGCAACCCGCCCTACGGCGACCGCGACTGGGGGCACGACGAACTCGCGCTCGACACGCGATGGGCCTACGGCGTGCCACCGCGCTCGGAACCGGAACTCGCCTGGGTCCAGCACGCATTGGCGCATCTGGCCGAGGGCGGCCGCGCCGTGCTGCTGCTCCCGCCGGCGACCGCGTCACGCTCGTCGGGCCGCCGCATCCGGGTCGAACTGCTGCGGCAGGGGGCACTGTGCGGGATCATCGCGCTCCCGCCGGGCCTCGCCGTACCGCACCACATCGGGCTTCACCTGTGGATACTGCGACGCCCCGAAGCCGGCCGCTCCGGCCCGGACCAGGTCCTGCTGATGGATGCCTCCGACGAGGCCGCCACCCCGGAGGAGCCGTCCATCCAAGGCAAGGCACCGGACACGGGCAAACTCCGCAAGACGATCCTCAGCACGTGGGAGGCGTTCATCGCGCCGACCAAGTTCACCGAGATCCCGGGGACCGCCCGCGCAGTGGCGACGATCGACCTCCTGGACGACCTCGTCGATCTCTCACCGGCACGGCACGTCCGCACGGCACCGCTGGTCACTCCGGAAGCCGCCCTGCGCGACGTCCTCAGGCTCGCCGAGCGCCTCAAGGCGGACGTGGGCGCGCTGGCCGAGGCGAGCGAGATCGGGCCGCTGGCCTCGGCCGGGGAAGCGAGCCGCACCTGGCGCAGCGCCACGATCGCCGACCTCGCCCGCGGTGGCGCGCTCGCCGTCCATCGGGGAGTGCGGGCCTCCTCGGCCGACACCCCGCCCACAGACCTCGCGGCCCGTCCCGTGCTCCGGGCCCGTGACCTGCTCGACGGCACGCGGGCCAGCGGCGATGCACACGAGACGCCCCTGGCCGACCCGTTCGTCATCGAGGCGGGAGACGTCCTGGTCACCCAGGTCGTCGGTCCCCAAGGCGTCGCGACACGGGTGGCCGGAGACGACGACGCCGGATGCCTGCTCGGCAGCGGCGTGTTCCTGCTCCGGCCCGACCCGGCACGTCTCGATCCGTGGTTCCTCGCCGGGTTCGCCAGCGCACCCGACAACGTCAACCAGGCGACCACCGGCTCCTCCACATACCAGCTCGTGCCGCCTCGGCTACGTGTCCCGCTGCTCACACTTGAGGAGCAGACCGCTTATGGTCACGCGTTCCGGAGGATCCACGAACTCCGAATCAGCGCACGAAAGGCCGCTGCCTGCGCAAACGAGACGGCGGACCTTTGGGCCGCCACCCTCGGCAGCGGTGCGCTGCTTCCTTATGAAGCCGAGTAACGGGGAAACCCGGAACTTCCCGGACATGCGGGCCCCTACGATCCGTTTAACAACGGTCTGCACGTTAATAGGCGTGTGGTGGCCAACAAATGTCCGAGGCCCGTCTCCATAGAGACGCCCGGGGGGATGAGGGTGTGGCTGTGACTGCCGATCGCATCGCGAACCGGTTCCGCGTGACAGGCGCTCTCGGCAAGGGCAACATGGGCGAGGTCCACCGCGCCATCGATCTTCAGGCGGACGGCGCCGACCGGGACCGCGAGGTCGCGGTAAAGGTAATCCTGCGCAGCCGGACGGGTGCGGTCATCGACTCGCGGGCCGATATGAAGGCCATTCAGCGGTTCGAGCGTGAAGTCGTCATCATGCAGCGCCTCAACGAGCACCCGAACCTGCCTCGAATCATCGCGGGCGGCCTCGACCAGGGCGATGGCCTGCCGTTCATCGCAATGGAGCTGCTCAAGGGCCACACCTTGCAGGTGCTCACTGGGGAGCACGCCCAGCTTCCGGTGGCCTGGGCCGCTGCTCTCGGCGCACAGATCGCTGACGGCCTGTCGGTCGCGCATCGCGCCGACATCGTCCACCGAGACCTCAAGCCCGCGAATGTGATGCTGCTCCCCGGAGGCCAGGTCAAGGTCCTCGACTTCGGCATGGGCCGGATCATCGACGACGGCGAGGCCGGCAGGGTGACGAGTACGGGGGTCACGGTGGGCACCGCCCGCTACATGGCCCCTGAGCAGTTCCTCGACGCGGCGGTGACGCAGGCCGCCGACCTGTACGCGCTCGGCTGCATGCTGTACGAGCTGCTGGTGGGGGTCCCGCCGTTCGTGAGCGAGAACGCGCACGAGCTGGGGGACAAGCACCGGACGGAGGCGCCGGCTCCACTGCGGCTGCTGCGTTCGGACGTCCCCGAGGACATGGCCCGGCTGGTCGAGCGGCTCCTCAGCAAGCAGCCGGAGGACCGGCCGGCCGACGCCGTGGCGGTCCGCGAGGCGCTCCTTCCGCTCGCCGAGGGCGAGGCTGCGGTCGAGGACTGGGCGGGCTACGACCCGGTCCGCTACCTCGCATCGACCGGGCGGGCACCCGCGCCCGAACCGGCCCCCGCGACGGAGAAGCCGCGCCCCGCAGTGGGTTCGGTGATGGACGTGTTCGGGCTGCACCGGCAGCTCATCGAGAACTACCGGGAGTTCACCGAGGGCGGGACGGTCATCCGTGACGGCCGCATCGCCGCATACGTCGAGAGCACCCTGGACGAGAAGTCCCAGTGGCCGGACCCGTGGGTGTCGCTGAATCCGTTCTTCGCGTCCGGCGGCACCGTTTCGGAGTTGAGCGGCGCCGGCAAGCTCCTCCACGAGGAGTGCGCCCGCATCTTCCAGGCGGGCAAGACCCGAGGGGGCACCAAGTGCGACGGGCGTCCGCTCACCCTGCACCAGCACCAGCTCGAGGCGATCAAAGCCGCCAACCGCAGGCGGTCCTACGTCCTGACGACGGGCACCGGCTCCGGAAAGTCGCTGTCCTACATCGTGCCCATCGTCGACCGGGTGCTCCGCGAGCGTGAGACCACGCCCGGCAAGCGCGTCCGGGCGATCATCGTGTATCCGATGAACGCCCTGGTCAACAGCCAGCTCAACGAGTTGGAGAAGTACCTGCGGGACGGTTACGGCGTGGGCCGTGAGCCGGTCACCTTCGCCCGCTACACCGGGCAGGAGGACGACGAGCGCCGCAGGGAGATCCGCGACAATCCGCCGGACATCCTTCTCACCAACTACGTGATGCTGGAGCTGATGCTCACCCGGCCGAGGGACCGCGGTTCGCTGATCCGGATGGCGAAGGGCCTGGAGTTCCTGGTCTTCGACGAGCTGCACACCTACCGGGGCCGCCAGGGCGCGGACGTTGCCCTGCTCATCCGGCGGGTGCGCGAGGCGTGCCAGGCCGAGAACCTGCAGTGCATCGGCACGTCGGCGACGATGTCGAGCGAGGGAACCTTCGAGGACCAGAAGAAGGAGGTGGCCCGCGTCGCCACCACACTCTTCGGGACCGAGGTCGACAAGGACGACGTCATCGGCGAGACGCTGGTGCGCGCCACCGAGGAGCCCCCGGACACCGTGCCGGCGCAGCGGCTGCGGGCGTCCGCCGCCCCCCGCGCTTACGACGACCTGGTGAAGGATCCGCTGGCCCGCTGGATCGAGACCCGGTTCGGCCTCGCCGAGGACCCCACGGGACGCCTCGTCCGCCAGACGCCCGCGAGAATCGAGGAGGCCGCCGCCGACCTCGCCGGGGATTCCGGAGTCCCGGAGGATGTGTGCGCGCAGGCGATCCGCCGCACTCTGGAGGCCGGCTCGGAGGCCCAGCACTCGGTGACCGAACGGCCCCTGTTCGCGTTCCGGCTGCACCAGTTCCTGTC
>NZ_JBFARL010000038.1:0-50210 GCF_040674655.1 Actinomadura sp. NPDC049753
CCGATCTACCGACCGTCCGGGACATCCCGACGGTCGGTCGGTCCCCGACTGCGGCTGTATCGGCTGGAGACGCTTCGGCCCTGCCCGGGGCCGGACGGCTAGGGACCGCAGGCGCCGACGCAGGGCCTCCCGGTCGTCGGCCAGGCGCCCGGGCAGCCGCAGGGACAGCAGGAGCAGGGCCACGGCCAGTCGGCCGACGTCGTACGCAACCGCTTTGCGAGCCTGCAGCGCGGCGTCCACCGCGGACGCCATGAGGCACGCGGCGCAGGCACGTCAGGTGAGGTGCCGTCACAGAGTGACGGCGAGACAGGAGGCACCCGGTGAGCGGGCAGGATCTCAACTGGTTGGTGACGAACTTCGCGGACCGTGTCGCGAAGGTCGCGCACGCCGTCGTGGTCTCCTCGGACGGATTGCCGATGGCCTACTCGGCGGGCTTCCCGCCCGAGCGGGCGGACCAGCTGTCGGCGATCGCCTCGGGGCTGATGAGCCTGACCCAGGGCGCGGCGAAGATCTTCGACGCCGGCGGGGTCAACCAGACCGTCGTGGAGATGGACCGCGGGCTGCTGTTCGTCATGTCCATCACGAACGGGTCGGTGTTCGCGGTGCTGGCGGCGCCCGACTGCGATCTCGGGCTGGTGGCCTACGAGATGACGCTCCTGGTGGAGCGGGTGGGACGGGTGCTGACTCCCGCCCTGCGCGCCCAGGAGCAGCCACCGTACTCGGGGCCTTCCGTGACCGAGATGGGCGCCGGGCCCGCCCGCTATTGACCGTGACTGACTCTGACGGAGGTCGGCGACATGGATCGAGGCAGTCCCTTCGGGGGCGGTCCCGGAGGCGGCGGCCGCTGGCCGGGTGACCAGGGGCGGGCCCCCGCGCAGGGCCGTCCCCCCGAGCGCGACGACAACGACGGCAGCTCGCTCGTGCGCCCGTACGCGGTCACCGGCGGGCGCACCAGGCCGCGCTACGACCTGGCCATCGAGGCGCTGGTCACCGCGGCGCCCTACCCGCCGCGGGACGTGGCCGTGCTGACCCCGGAGTACCGGGCGATCATGGACCTGTGCCGGTCGGCCCGCTCGGTCGCCGAGGTGTCCGCGCTGCTGCGCCTGCCGCTCGGGGTCGCGCGCGTCCTCGTGGCCGACATGGCCGTCGAGGGGCTGCTGCGGCTGCACCAGTCGCAGTCCCCCACCACCGCCGGCGGACAGCCGGACCTCCGCTTGCTAGAAAGGGTGCTCAGTGGCCTTCGGAAGCTCTGACCAGGTCCCGGGGCCGCACGGCGGGGAGGCCGAGCTGACCTCGGTCAAGATCGTCGTCGGTGGTGGCTTCGGCGTCGGCAAGACCACCTTCGTCGGCTCCGTCTCGGAGATCATGCCGCTCACCACCGAGGCGGTGATGACCGCGGCCAGCGCCGACGTGGACGACCTGTCGGCCGTCCCGGACAAGACGACCACCACGGTCGCGATGGACTTCGGCCGCGTGTCGCTGGACAGCGAGCTGATCCTCTACCTGTTCGGCACGCCCGGGCAGCACCGCTTCTGGTTCATGTGGGACGACCTGGTCCGCGGCGCGATCGGCGCCGTCGTGCTGGTGGACACCCGCCGGCTGGAGGACTGCTTCGCCGCGGTGGACTACTTCGAGGAGCTCGGCCTGCCGTTCGTGGTGGGGGTCAACGGGTTCCACGGCGAGTTCCAGTACGCCGTCGAGGACATCCGCGACGCCCTGTCGATCAGCGCGCACGTGCCGATCGTGCAGTGCGACGCGCGGAGCCGCGAGTCCACCAAGCAGGTGCTGATCACGCTGGTCAAGCACGCGATGACGGTGCACGCCGCCGGAGCCCCCGCGGGCGCCCCCGCGCCGGGCGCCCCCGGCGGGCAGCTCGGCACCACGTCCCCGAGCTGGACCTAGACGCCGCGCGCGGGGGGCGCGGCGCGGTCCGGCCGGGGGCTACGGTCGCGTAGGTCGTGTGCACGATGCATGATTGTTCGTCGTGATCGAGCATGAATCCGCTCTGGGGGTTGCGATGAGCCAAGTGGAGAAGATCGGAACGTTCGTGGCCATCGGCGACAGCTTCACCGAGGGCATGAACGACCCCTACCCGGGCGAGACCGACGTCTTCCGCGGCTGGGCCGACCGGCTCGCCGAGCACATCGCCGTGCTGAACCCGGAGCTGCGCTACGCCAACCTGGCCGTCCGCGGGAAGCTCGTGCGGCAGATCGTGGACGAGCAGGTGCCGATCGCCGTCGGCCTCTCGCCCGACCTGGTGACGCTGTGCGCGGGCGGCAACGACATGATCCGTCCGGGCGCGGACCCCGACGCGGCCGCGGTCGTGTTCGACGACGCGGTCCGGCGGCTGCGCGCCACCGGTTCGCGCGTCGTGGTCTTCACCGGGTTCGACCCGCGCGGGCTGCGCTCGGGCGGCCGGATCCGGGGCAAGGCCGCCACCTACAACATGCATCTGCGCGCGATCGCCGACCACCGCGGCTGCTCGGTGGTGGACCTGTGGCCGCTGCGCGTCTTCCACGACCCGCGCGCCTGGTACGAGGACCGCCTGCACCTGTCGCCCGAGGGGCACCGGCGCATGGCGCTCTACGTCGCCGGGGTGGTCGGCGTCCCGGTCGAGGGCGACTGGCGCGAGCCCTGGCCGCCCCTGGACTCCGCCGACTGGCTCACGATGAGGCGCCAGGACGTCCACTGGGCCCGGACCTACCTGCTGCCGTGGATCGGCCGCCGGGCCACGGGCCGCTCCTCCGGCGACGGCCGCGGCCCCAAGCGCCCCACCCCCCTCCCGCTCTAGGGCGGGGCCGCCCGCCCGGGCCGCGCCGGCCCTAGGCGCGGTCGGGCTCGGCCGCCAGCGCCTCCTGGAGGGTCCTCTTGACGGGGATGCGCCGGTGCAGCCCCGTGATCTCCAGGGCGCGGCGGACGATGGGCCGGGGGCCGGCGAGGACGAGGCTTCCGCCCGCCGCGGTGGCGGCCTTGTAGCAGG
Source organism: Actinomadura sp. NPDC049753 (assembly GCF_040674655.1). Lineage (NCBI taxonomy): Bacteria > Bacillati > Actinomycetota > Actinomycetes > Streptosporangiales > Thermomonosporaceae > Actinomadura > Actinomadura sp. NPDC049753. The sequence continues at coordinate 2,981 of NZ_JBFARL010000038.1, forward strand.
CGACGATGACCGAGAGGCCGCCCGAGTCCATGAACTCGAGGTCGGTGAGGTCCAGCACGAGGTGGTCGCCGTGCTCGCGGCGGGCCTCGTCGAGGTGGACGCGCAGCTCCTGCGAGCCCGCGGCGTCGAGTTCTCCGCACAGCCTGAGGACGGCGCGTCCGCCGTCCGGCCGTGTGGTCACTTCCAAAGGTGACACGGGGGGTTCCCCTCTTGTGTGCTGCTTTGACCGGAGTCGTCCGGCAAATATTTTCCGTTCGACAACTATCGCGGACGCCGGGCCGCCTGCCAACCCGCGGCAACGGGGGTGTGCGTGATCGTGACGCGCCGTAAGGTGCTTGTCGGATGTGATTGCCTCGACGATCCGCTGCGTAGGAGACGACCCCAGGTGAGTTCCCCCCGGCTGCCGGACCATCTCGAAGTGCTGCTCACTGAGGAGCCGGTCCTCGACGTGTACGCCTACGGCCCCTGGCGCGTGCCGGACGGCCTGTACGAGGAGATGCGCGAGCGCGCGGTCGCCTACAACACCGACCAGCGCGCCGTCGTGCTGACGCGGCAGCTCAGCGACTTCTACGGAAGCGACACCAGCGCGGCGGGGGCCGAGCAGTGGTCGCTGCTGACCTTCCTGCTGGGCGCGTCGGCGTTTCAGAGCCTGGCGTTCCCGGGCCTGCGCCTCAGCACACTGAGACACCGGCCACCGGTCCGAGCGCGCCAGAAGGAGCGGACCGCGCGCACGCTGACTTGCCCAGCACGACCGCTCCCGGCACGGCCACGCCCTCCGGCGGCGACGCAAAGCCGGGCGTTCCCGGGCCTGCGCCTGAGAACGGCGGCCCCCTCGACACCAAGCCAGGCCTGCCAGACGACGCGGGCCGTCCCTACGCGGGCGCGCCGAGCACGGCCATTCCCGACACGACCGGCCCGTCCGGCGGCGTCCCGGAGCCGAGCCTTCCGGCGACCACCTCTCAGAACCTCGCGGCGCCGGGGAGCGAGCCGGGCGCGCCAGACGACGCCGGCCGCCCCCACACGGACGCGCCCGTCCCCGGCACGCCCAATCCCGTCGGCGGGGTCGTGGAGCCTGGGCTTTCCGGGGCCGTGGCCCAGAGCAGCGAGCCGCCGAACAGCGGATCGGGCGCGCCAGAGGACGTAAGCCCCCACACAGGCGCGACCAACCCGAACGATGGCATCAGGCAGCCAGGCCTTCCCAGTGCGACGACACAGGGCCCCACGACAACAGGCCCAGGATCGGATGCGCCCGCCCCGGGCACGCCGAACCCCGTCGGAGAGGTTGTAGAGCCGGGGCTGCCCGGGGCCATGTCCCAGGGCAGCGAGCCGCCGAACAGCGGATCGGGCGCGCCAGAGGACGTAAGCCCGCAGCCGGGCCTTCCTAGTGCGACGACACAGGGCGTCACGACAACGGGCCCAGGATTGGACGCGCCCGCCACCCCGCCGAACACCGCTGCTCCTCAGGGCACCGGGCCTTTCGGTGCCGCGTCGGGTCTTCCCGACGACGCGGGCGTGCCCAGCGCGACGGGTTCTGGTGTGGGGCCCGGCCTCCCCGGTGCGGGATCTCAGGGCAGCGAGCCGCCGAACACCGGGTCGGACGCGCCCGGCGTACCGTCCGGGACCACCGGATCTCTCGGTGCCGCGCCGGAGCATGGGGCCGGACGAGACGGCCGCCTGCCGGACGGCGCCGACCGCCGTGTTGCGGGGCCCGTCGCGCCTCACGGGGTGGCGCGGCCCGGTCAGGACGCGGGCGTCCAGGGCGCCGAACCTCCCGGCGCCACATCTGGCACCCCGGGGGAAGCGGAACTTCACCGCGCGGGCACGCCGATCCCATCGCATGGCGCGGTCGGCGAGGCGCCCGGGGAAGCGACGCCGGGCGGCCTCGCGGCGGTTCCTCAGGACGCCGCGCACCCTGGCCAGGCGGAGGCAGGCGGCGATGACGGCGCGCCTGCCGGGGAGCCGGGGGCGGGACGGGCGCTGCATGCCGTCGGGGAGCCGGAGCCCGAGTTCGAGCCGGGGAACCGGATCGACCAGGAGCTCTTCGAGGCGGCTTCGGGCGGCGACTCCGACGCGTTCCTGCGGGTGCTGCTGAACGCGAACGTGCTCGTGCCGATCCCCGATGACGCGCCGCTTGAGGTGACGCCCGTCCAGCGGGAGTTCCGGTGGGACGCGGCGCTGCGGGACGCGGTGTCCGTGCAGGTGTTCACGTCGATGGTCCGGTTGCGGGAGGTGCTGCCGCAGTCCCGGTTCGTGTACGCCGACTTCCGGGAGCTGATCGGCGCGTGGCCCCGGGAGGACTGGGCCATGGTGCTCAACCCGGGCACGCACATCGGGGCGTCGCTGCACGGCGACCAGGTGCGGTCGCTCAGCGAGTGGGCGGTGCGGGTCGGGCTCGTGCAGGCGCGGCCGGAGGTTCCGCTGCCGCCGCCGCGGCGGGAGCCGGTGCCGCAGGCGCCCACCGACCCCGAGGACCGCGTCTCGTCGCCGGCCATCATGCAGAAGGTCGTGCCGCACGGTCACGTCTCCTGGTACCTGGAGCAGGGGTACGACCGCGTCGGCGGCTTCGTCCACTCCACGAACGACGTGGCCGAGCTGCAGACGCCCTCCCAGCTCTACGAGGCGCTGGGGCTGCTGTTCCCCGACTCCTCGTTCTCTCTCGACGACGAGGGCGTGTACGTCATCCGGTGGCCGGCGTACTGCCCCGACCTGTACCGCGTCCCGTTCGGCGGGCGCGACGAGGAGGAGATGGCGGCCTGGGGCGAGTCCGGGTGGGTCATCGAGCGGCCGCCGTTCACGGGGAGCGGCTTCGCGCCGGGAAGCGCCGGGTCGATCCGCGAGTACAAGGTGACCAGCGTCCGGCTGCCGTACGGAGCGGAGATGTACTACATCGGCAGGGACCGGTCGGAGCGGTTCATCGCGATGTACGACCCGGACCGGCTCGCCTGGCTGCGGCCGGACGCCGGCGCCGAGGCGTGGGACGGACGGACGGAGGCCGCGCAGTGATCCGGGACGGGTACGTCGCGCGGTGGCTCGGCCGCGACTTCGAGGCCGCGCCGGGCGCCGACGGCGAGATCAGGCTGTACGCGCCCGGGCCGACGGACGGGTTCGAGGAGCTGCGCCCGGGGCGCTTCCGCCGCATCGTCCCCGCGTCCGAGGTCGAGGAGCTCCGCTACGTCCGGACGACGTGCCGCTGGCGCGGCGAGCGCTTCGTCATCGTCGGGGAGCACGAGACGTGGCTGCGGGTCGAGTACGCGGGCGGGCGGGCCCCGGTCGCCGAGAGCCTCGGGCTCGACCGCGTCGACCAGGGCATCTGGCAGGCCTGGGCGCCCGGGTCGGAGATCGAGGACGTCCGGGAGGAGTTCGTCTGACCGGGTGGGGTTGATTTGGCCCTTGGATCCGTGTTCGCATGTGTGCCGAGGCGATCCCTCGGACGGAAGCGCTCAACGGCGACGCGACGGAGGTGCGGCGGCAGTGATCTGCCGAGCGACGGTGAAACCGATCCTTGTTGGGCTCGGCACGGCGGCCATCCTCGCCGCCGGGGGCGCGTCAGCCGTGGCCGACGAGTCGCCCTCCCCCTCAGGGTCGGATCCCGCGTCCCCCGCGACGGGCAAGCTCACCGTGGACGTCGCCTCGACGGCGGCCAGGCTGGACCCCGGCGGCTCTCTCGACATCACGACGACGGTCACCGCCGTCGGCGGCGACGTGGCGAACATCAAGGTCACCAACATCACGGCGACCCTCAAGGGCACGACGGTGACCGGTGACTGCGGCGCGCCGTTCGAGTCGGCGGGGTGCGCCGTCGGCGACCTCGCCGACGGGAAGAGCGGCACGCCCGTCAGGTCGCATGTGACGGTCCCGAAGGACGGGCCGGAGGAGACGGCGGTCTACACGATCATCGTGACCGTCGACGCGGCCGACCTCGCCCCGGTCGCCGGGACCACGACGTTCAAGTACGTCGTCCCGTCCAAGCCGCCGCCCACGAAGACGCCGACCCCGACCCCCTCGAAGACGCCCACGAAGTCGCCGTCGCGCAAACCCACGAAGCCGTCGCCCACGCCGTCGCACTCCACGTCCTCGGGGACGTCGCGCGGCGGGTCCGGCAGTGGAAGCGGCTCCTCGGGGAACGGGTCCGGGAACGGTACGGGGACGAGCGGGTCCGTGCAGACGTCGCCCAACTCGTCGTTCGAGCCGCAGAACCCGCAGGTGGCGTTGCCGTCCATCCAGGCGCCCAGCCCGTCGGTCGCGCCGAGCCCGGCACCCGGGGCGGAGACGCCGCAGAGCCGCCTCCAGGGCAACCAGGCGCCCGTCGCGCAGGACCTGACGTTCGAGCGGATGGCCAGCACGCAGATCGCCTGGCTGGCGGCGCTGATGGTGGCGTTCTCGCTGCTGCTGACGCAGCTGCGCCTCGGCCGCCGCCGCGTGCCCGCCGGGGCTCCGAGGCGGCCCAGGGGAACGCACCGCCGACCGCGGGGCGGCATGTTCGGCCGCTGATTCCCGGCGCCCGCGTCCTTCACCCAGGCGATCAGCGCGGCTCACGCGCCGGTCACGCTTTCGACAGGTGGCTCGCGTTCGTTGGAGGCATGCCCCGAGGAACTCGACCGCCTGCACTCCGCACCGCATCGGCTCTGGAAACGGCGGATTCTCGAATGAGAATCTCACAAATGCCTTTCCGATGCGCGGAGAACGGGACCGGAAATACTCACGCACGGCGACGCCAAGGGTCCGAACCGATGCGGATCGCCCACCGGCGAAACTGATGAATGACGGCGGGAACGGCGTAGACCGTGAGGCGGCGCGGCACCGGCGGGCCCGTTCCAAGGCAAGCGAATACCCCGGTTCGCGCAGCGCGCCTTGACGATCGTCGGCGGGTGGGCGGCGCGTCCGGCGAAACGGCGGCGACCGCGCGCCCTTCCTTCCGCAATCAGGGGCCCGGCCCGGCAACTCGCCGGACGGAAGCGGTTTGAGGCCCTCTGGAATGGTTACTTTCCCGAAGCGGCTGTTCCTTGCCAGCGCCCTTGCTGCCCCCGGAAGAGGTGACCGGTAATGGAAATTCGGACAAACGGTGACGTACCGAACCAGGACGAGATCGCAGAGCTGCGCGCCCGAGCGGAGGCCGGCGACCGGAACGCGGCCGGACGCCTCGGCGAGGTCCTGGCGAAGCACGGCGACCTGGCAGCCGCTCTGGACGTATGGGCCCGCGCCTACGGCGACGCCGCGCCGACGACGAGGCGGCTGGCCGAACTGCTGGCCGACCGCGGCGACCTGAGGGCCGCCGTGGAGGTGTGGCAGTTCTCCGACCCGGTCCGGCAGAACCCGTCCGGCCTCCACGAGGAGTTCATGGCCGGCCTCGACATCGAGGAGCGCGTCGACTGGGAGGACGACCCGGAGGACTGGGCGTTCATGGAAAGGGAGCGGCTGGCCCGGCTCCTGGCCGACCGGGACGACGAGGCCGCCGTCGCGTAGCCGTCGCGGCGCCCGCTCCGCCAGGAGGCGCCCTCCGCGTGAGGGCACGGCGGGCGAGCGCAGCGGCCGCGGTGGCGCCGAGCCGCTCGACCCCGCTCAGATTGGCCGGAACTCCATTTATGGATGTCCTCATTTTCGGCCGACCGGCGCACCCCCGGGACCAGGTTGGACATTGTCCAAATAGCCTCTCCGGACGATTCCCGACGCGGGAGACGAGGTGCGCCGAGGCGAAGCGGGCGAGGAAGTCGATCTTGGGCTGTAATGTCGTCCTGCTGTTCGGCCTTTGCTGGGAACGCGCTGCCGGCCAGGTGGCGGCGTCTCCGGCGAGACCCCCCATCGAGGACGAGGAATGCACCGTTGAATCGACGTTCCAGGTCGGCCATGGTCGCAGCGGCCACCCTGTTCGCCTTCGCCTTCGCGGCCCAGGCCGCGTCGGCGGATGGAACCGATCCCGCCGGCGTGGTGCCGGTCTCGGGCACCAGCGCCCTGCCGCAGGGGTGCGGACTGCCCGAGGGCGACGGCTATGTCCTGAACCCGAACACCGAGGTCCAGCCCATGGTGGCGCGGGACCCGAAGCGGCCGTGGCGTCTCGTCACGGTGTACCAGCAGGACAGGTGGAACCGCTACGGCGGTAACGGGACCGGCACCGCCGTGTCCGACGACTACGGCGCGACCTGGCGCCGGTCGGCGGACCAGCCCGCGTTCTCCCGGTGCGACGGCGGCACCGCCGCCAACGGCGGGGACTACGACGTCACGACGGACCACTGGGTCACGATGACGCCGTCCGGCGCGGCGGTGGCCGCGTCGTTCTCGCTCTCGCGCACCGGCGAGGTGACGGCGATCCTGGTGTCGCGGTCCGGCGACGGCGGCGACCACTGGGGCGCCCCGGTGACCCTGCAGCGCGACGACGACGCCCGGTTCTTCAACGACCGCCCGGCGATCACCGCCGACCCGTACCACCCGGGCACGGTCTACGCGGTGTGGGACAGGGTCGACACCCAGCCGAACGGCGACTGGGTGCAGCCGATCTACATGGCGAAGTCGACCGACGACGGGCGCACCTGGACCACGAAGAAGGTGTACGACTTCCCGGCCAACAGCGGTGTCATCGGTACCGAGCTCGTAACGATGGCCGACGGGACGCTGCTGATCGGCATGCACCACGAGACCAACACCACCGCGGCCACCCAGGTCATCCGCTCGACCGACGGCGGCGCCACGTGGTCCGCGCCGACGCTGAACGTCGCGGCGCCCATGGCCGTGGGCACGAGGATCCCCGACCCCGACAACTCGGGTGACCCGGTGCGCAACGCCACGCTCCCGCTGCTGGCGGCACGGCCGGGAAGCAAGGTGGTGAACGCGGTCTGGCCGAGCCAGGACGCCGACGGCACCTTCCATGTCGCGTACGCGCGGTCCGCGGACAACGGGAAGACCTGGTCCGCCCCGGTCCGGGTGGACAAGACGCCCACCGGCTCCGCCGCGGTGCCGGCGATCGCCGTCTCCCCCGGCGGCACCGTGGCGATCACCTACTACGACTTCCGGAACAACACGTCCGCCGCCACCCTGCCCACCGACTTCTGGGCCGTGACCTGCGCGACCGACTGCACGAAGCCCGGGTCGTGGCGCGAGCGGCACATCGAGGGCCCGTTCGACGCGCGCACGGTGCCGGCGACGAGCTCCGGCCGGATGCTCGGTGACTACACCGGCCTGGTCTCGACCGGCTCGTCCTTCGTGGCCGTCTACGGCGTGGCCACCGGGCAGGCCGCCAACCCGGTGGACATCCACAGCGCGACCTTCTACAACTGACCGGCCCGGTGCGGCCCTCCTGCGCGGAAAGCGCAGGAGGGCCGCACCCATTTCCGGCGTTCGGACAGTCCTGCTACCGCATGAGGGTGTGGCAGGCGATCGCGGCGGCCGCGGTGACGTTGAGGGAGTCGACGCCGGCGGACATGGCGTCCCCGCTCATGGGAATGCACACCGGCTCGTCGGCCTCGTCCAGCCAGTGGGACGAGAGGCCATCGCCCTCCGAACCGAGCATCAGGGCCACGCGGTCACCCATGGACGCCTTCTCTATGGGCGTGGCGGTCTGGTCGGGGGTCAGGGCCAGCAGGGTGAAGCCGGCGGCGCGCAGCGTCCCGAGGTCGTCGTGCCAGTTGGTCATGCGAGCGTAGGGGATCGCGAAGACCGCCCCCATGGACACCTTCACCGACCGGCGGTAGAGGGGGTCGGCGCACCTCGGCGACAGGATGACCGCGTCGATGCCCAGGGCGGCGGCGCACCTGAAGATGGAGCCGACGTTCGCATGGTCGACAAGATCCTCCAGGACAAGGGCACGGCGGGCCGGGGTGAGGACGGCGTCGACGGACGGCAGGGGGAGGCGCTCCAGCGAGGCCAGGGCGCCGCGGTGCACCTGGAAGCCCGTGATGGATTCCATGGTGGCGTCGTCGACCAGGTAGGCGGGGGCGTCCACGCCGTCCAGCAGGTCGGCCAGCGGTTCGGCCCAGCGCCGGGCCATCAGCAGCGACCGGACGGGGTGCCCGGCGCCGACCGCGCGGCGGATCACCTTCTCGCCCTCGGCGACGAACAGGCCGTGCTCGGCCTCCAGGCTCTTGCGGAGGTTGACGTCGCGGAGGCGGACGTAGTCCGCGAGGCGCGGGTCGGCGGGGTCGGAGACGGGGATCAGGCTGGCCATCCCCCAAGTCTGCCGCCGGGCGGGCGGTGCCCCGGCTGCGCGGCGGCCGGATCCGGCCGCGAAAGGCCACTGAATCCGGTTCTAGAGAGGGATTCGCGTACGCTCGTACCCCTCCGATCGCTGGGCGCGGCGGCCGTGCGCGCTGCCAGGTTCGTCCGGGACTCACGCTCATGACCTGCGTCATTAGCAGTTTTGAGTCCTTTGTAACCTCTGGGGCGTACTACTACAGTGCCGGGGAACATCGGCCGGTTTCAGGTGAATCGAGGGCAGCCGTGAGCGGACGTCATCGCAATGACTTCCCCGAAGGGACGGGTGAAGGCGGGTACGACCCGTCCACCCCGGTCTTCGGGCCGGCCAATGACGGGTCGTCCGACTGGTTCGGTGGGCGGGTGGGCCTGGGCCCGCCGCTCGCCCAGCCCCCGGCGGGCCCGCAGGGCGCCCCGCCCGGCATGGCGCCGGGCGGGTCCGGTGAGACGCCCGAGTGGTTCACGCCCCGGCAGTCGTCCGAGCAGCCGGTCTACGGGCAGGGCCGGTACGGGGAGGAGCCGAGGGCCGCGTCCCCGCAGGGGCCTCCCCCGGCGTCCTCGCCGCTGGCCGGGACGGGTTACAGCGAGTACGACGCCATCGGCAGGTCGGACGGCGGCCAGGCCGGTTTCTTCGGCGGCTCCGGCGGCTCGGGTGACTCCGGCGGCTACGGCGGCGGATCCGGTGGTTCGGGCGGTTCGGGCGGCTACGGCGGCGGCTCGGGCGGCTACGAGTACGGGCGCCGCAGGCGCAAACGCAGCGCGACCGCGCTGATCGGTCCGATGGCCGGCGCTGTGGGCCTGGCGCTGCTGCTCGGCGTGGGCGTCTACGCGTTCGCCGAGAGCGGCGGCGGCTGCTCCGGCGACGGCGCGATGGACCTGTCCGTCGCCGTCGCGCACGACATCGCGCCCGTGGTGGAGAAGGCCGCCGGACGGTTCAACGACGGCAAGCACAAGGTCGACGGCAAGTGCGTCAAGGCGACCGTGAAGAGGGTCGAGCCCTTCTCGGTGACGACGCTGCTGTCCGGGCAGGCCGTGGCGAACGACCGGCCGGACGTGTGGATCCCCGACTCGTCCCTCTGGGTCTCGCTGGCGAGGACCGAGGGCGACAACGGCGACAAGAGCGGCGTCGTGTCCACCAAGACCTCCCTCGCGACGAGCCCGATCGTGGTCGGGCTGCCGCGGACGCTCGCGGTGGAGCTGAAGAAGCAGGGCATCACCGCCAGCCCGTCGTGGGACAACCTGCTGAAGGCCGCGGGCGGCGTCGCGGGCGGCGCCGTCACGAAGAACCAGATGATCCCGGCGGGGTCGGTGCGGCTCGTCGTGCCCGACCCGATGCGCAACGCCGCGGGCATGGGCTCGCTGATGGTCACGAGCACGCTGCTGGCGAACGACCCGAACCGGGACTCGATCTTCACGGGCATCGTCCGGACCGTCCGGGAGAGCACCGTCCCGAACGTCAAGGCGGAGTTCGAGCACTTCCGTAAGGACCGCACCGGCAAGCAGCCGATCTCGCTGTCGTCGGAGCAGGCCCTCTACTCCTACAACCGGAGCAGGCCCGCCGAGCCCGCGGTCGCGCTGTACCCGATCGAGGGCACGCTGTCGATGGACTACCCGTTCACCGTCACCGCCCAGGGCGCCTCCCAGCGCAAGGCCGCCCGCCTGCTCGAACAGGCGATGCGGACCGAGGCGACCCGCAAGGACGTCCTCGACGCCGGTTTCCGGGCGACGGACGGCAAGGCTCCGCCCGGGTTCGGCGAGGCGGCCGGCGTCAGCCCGGCCCGGCCGCGGCAGCTGCCCGCGCCCAAGAGCGAGGACGTCGCGAAGGTCATGCAGGCGTGGTCGAAGCTGTCGCTCGGCCTGCGGATGCTGACGCTGATCGACGTGTCCGGCTCGATGGCCGAGAAGGTCGGGCCGAACGTCAACCGCCTCCAGGCCATCGCGCAGGTCTCGCAGGGCGGGCTCAGCATGATGTCCAACGACACCGAGCTCGGCCAGTGGCTGTTCTCGACGAACATGGACGGCAAGACCCCGTACAAGGAGACGGTGCCGGTCGGCGCCCTGGGCGATCGGATCGGGTCCAACACGCGGCGCGGCCTGGTGCTGTCCACGCTCAACCAGATGAAGCCGAAGCCGGACGGCGACACCGGCCTGTACCGGACGATGCTGGCCGCGTACAAGAGCATGAACGACTCCTACAAGCCGGAGTTCGGCAACTCGATCCTGCTGCTCACCGACGGGAAGAACGACGACCCGGACGGCCCGTCGCTGCAGGACACGCTGAAGCAGCTCAAGGACATGCAGGACCCGAACAAGCCGATCCAGGTGAACATGATCGGGTTCGGCAAGGGCGTGGACCGGGGCGAGCTGGAGCAGATCGCCGCGGCGACGAACGGCAACGTGCAGATCGCCATGACGCCCGGCGAGATCTCCAAGATCTTCCTGAAGATGCTGTCCCGCCGGATCCAGTGACCACCAGTCGGTGATCTTCCGGATGCGCCAGGTAGTTCTTGATTTTTCCCTGAAATCCATGTCAACCGGGCGCCGGATTCGGCCGTCAATCTATGTGGAGGCCCGACGGGGAGCGGGGCCGTCGGGCCTCCGACCTACTCCCCTCCCAGGCCCGTGACCGGGAGGCGGCCGCCGGTCGGACGACCGACCGGGGCCGGGAGAGCGCACCGCTCCCTCTGAGATCTTCCAGCCCGTCCCCGGCGTCCCGGACGCCCCGGACGAGGATTCCGAGCAAGCCCGCAGGAGGACTTCGTGTCCGGTTGGCCCAGTCTCGACCGCGCCGACGACGAGCGCCTGGCGCGGACGCTGGCGGCAGGCGATCCGAGTGCCCTCATCCAGGTCATGGACCGCTACGCGGCCCGCCTGTACGACTACTGCCACGCACTGCTGCGCGACCAGGACCAGGCGGCCGGCGCGCTCCACGACGCGCTCATCGCCGCCTACGCGCACGTGTCCGTCCTCCGCGACCCCGAAGGCTTCCGCGGCTGGCTGTACGCGCTCGTCCGCAACGAGTGCATGCGGCGGCTGCGCGACCCGGACCGTCCCGCGCAGCGCCGCGAGGCGCCCGAGGTCGAGGACGGCTTCCTGGACGACGCGGAGCTCGCCCGGCGCCAGGAGGCCCGGCGGCTCGTCCACGCCGCCCTGTCCGGCCTGCGCGGGCGCGAGCGCGAGTCGCTCGACCTGCTGCTGCGGCACGGCCTGGACGCCGGAGAGATCGGCGGCGTCCTCGGCATGGACGCGCAGCAGGCCGCGGCGCTGACCGCCGAGGCCCGCGCCCGCCTGGACGACTCCCTCGCCGCCGCCTACATCGCCCGCACGGGACGCGGCGACTGCCCCGAGACCGCGGCGATCGTCGACGGCGCCGGATGGCCGCTCCCGCCGCCGGCCGTGCACAGGCTCGTCCAGCACATCGACTCGTGCGGCGTCTGCGGGCCCCGGCGCGACCGCACCGTCTCGGCGGCGCGGCTCCTTCAGGTGCTGCCGGTCGCGATGATGCCGAACGACCTGCGCGGGCTCGTCATGGCGACCGCCACCGACCCGGCGCTGGCTCCCGACCTCGCCGCCATCGCGCATACGGCCGAGCCGTTCGACGACTGGGGCTGGCCCTCCATGGTCGAGCAGGAGCCCGTGCGCGCCGCGCCGTCCGGAACCGGCGGCGGGAGCGGGCGCGGGGTGTGGGCCGCGCTGGCCGCGGCGGCCGCCGTCATCGCGGTCGTCGCGGCGGCGTTCTACCTGATGTCGGGCCCGTCCGGCGAGCCGACGGCCGCGCAGAGCCCCTCGGACAGGACGTCGGCGCCCGAGGTGTCGCCGTCCTCCCCGACCGAGTCCCAGGAGCCGTCCGACACCCCGACGCCCACGCGGTCCGCCACCCCGACGCCGACGACCACCTCGCCGACGCCGACCCCGACGAGGACGCGCGAGCCGTCGCGCTCGCCGAAGCCGACCGCGACCCGCACCCAGCCGAAGACCGGCCGGCTGGCGATCGGCTCCTGCACCATCGAGGGCGCGGGCCCGGGCAGCTGCACCATCCCCGTGCGGGCCGTCGGCGGGACGGTGACCTGGTCGGTCACGGGCGCGTCCGGCGGTCTGAGCGCCAGCGGGGGCGGCACGCTGCGCAGCGGCCAGACCGGCTACGCCCGCGTCAGCGGGACCTGCACTCCGCCCGGCGGCTCGGGAACGGTCAGCTTCTCCAACGGGGACGTGCGCACCGTGACGCTGTCGTGCCAGCCGGACGACGGGGGCGGCCCCGGCGGCGGCCAGCGGACCAGTTGATCGCGAAAGTGACTCAGATCACTTCTATCGCCGGGAGGGCACTCCCACATGGCGATACGGCCACGGGGCGTACCGGATTCGTCACTTAAATCCGCTCATAAAGGAGAAATCCCAGCAACTTGGTGGCAAGATCAGGCAACCTGAGTCGGCCGACGCGCGTCGGGGCTCGTCGGGGGCAGATCTTTGAACACCGATTTCGACTGGGAGGGTTCCCGTGGCCGGTGAGCCAGGGGCCGCGCAGAATGACGACCTCAGGCTGGCGGACTCGCTGCGAGCCGGGGACGTCATCGCGCTGACCGAGGTCTACGACACCTACGCGCCGTTCCTCTTCGACTACTGCCACGGCCTGCTGCGCGACCGCGTCGAGGCGTCCGGGGCCCTGCGCAACGTCGTGATCGCCGCCCGCGAGCACGTGGACCGGCTCACCGAGCCGGCGCGGCTGCGCGGCTGGCTCTACGCGATCGCCCGCAAGGAGTGCATGCGGCGCCGCGACAGCCCGAACCGGCACACCGGGCAGGAGGCACCGGAGGCCGAGGACGAGCTGACGCCCGAGCAGCTCGCCCGCCGCGAGGAGCGCCGGCTGCTCGCGCACAGCGCGCTCGCCGCGCTCAACGGGCGGCAGCGCGAGGCCATCGACCTGTCGGTCCGCCACGAGCTGGACGAGGTGGACCTGTCCGGCATCTTCGGCATGCCGCTGGAGGAGACGCTCGCGCTGGCGCAGCAGGCCCGCGAGGACCTCGCCGCCGCGCTGCACGCGGCCCTCATCGCGCAGAACCACTGGAAGGACTGCCCGAGCGTCGCGGCGCTGACCGAGTCGTGGCCGCTGTCCCCGCAGACGTCCACGGCGCTCGTCCGGCATGTGGAGAACTGCCCGGTGTGCGGGGCGCGGGAGACGCCGCCGCTGCCGCCGGACCGGCTGCTGTCGGTGCTGCCGATCGCGGCGATCCCCGCCGACCTGCGGCTGGACGTGCTGACCGCCGCGACCGCCGAGGACCGCGCCGGGAACCGCCGCGCCATCGCCGCCTGGACCGAGCCGTTCGACGAGTACGGCTGGCCGCTCCCCTACCAGCCGACCGCCCCGCGCGCCCGCGACCGCGCGCCCGGCAAGCGGCGCGCGCCGCTGCTCGCCGCCGTCGCGGTGGGCGTCGGCGTCCTGGTGCTGTTCGGCGGCGGCATGGCGTGGCTCGGCGGCGGGGACGACGGGACGAACGCGGCGGCGACCGGTCCCGTGACCCCCGGCGGCAGCACCCCGCCCGGCGGTTCCACCGCGCCGGAGCCGATACCGACCGACCCCTCGTCCCCCACGTCGCCGACGGCGTCCCCGTCCGCGTCGAAGTCGCCCTCGAAGTCGCCGTCGCCGTCGGCGTCCGAGTCCTCGTCGAAGCCGCCGTCGAGCAGGCCGCCGGCGCCGCCCACCACCAGCGCGCCGACGCCGCCCAAGCCGGGCACGCTGTCGGTGAGCGGCTGCGACATGGGCAGGAACGACTCCTGCACCGTCACGGTCACCGCCGTGGGCGGCTACGTGAACTGGCAGGTGACCGGCACGTCCGGGCCCGTCAGCGCGGGCGGCTCCGGGCACCTCGACGCGGGTCAGAGCGGCGGGGTGCGGGTCTCGCGCGCGTCCGGGTTCTGCTGGGGCCGGCAGACCGGCACGGTGATGTTCTCCTCCGGCCGCTCGGCGACGGTCACCTACCGCTGCTGAGCGAGGCGCCCGCCGCCGGGCGGGCGCCTACCGGACCGAGCCGGCGTCGAGCGTGCGGTGGGCGCGGTCCAGCAGCAGCGGCACCCCGCCGCCGATCTGGTCGAAGCCCTCGCCGACCGTCGCGTTCTGCAGGTAGCGGGCGTGGATGCCCTCCAGGATGACCGCGAGCTTGAAGCACGCGAACGCGACGTAGAAGTCGAGGTCGGCGAGGTCGAAGCCGGTCAGCTCGGCGTACCGTCCGGCGAACTCGCGGCGCGTGAGGAAGCCGGGCGCGGAGGTGATCGTGGCGCCCACCGGCAGCTGCTCCGCGTCGGCCGCCTCGGCCCAGTAGACGAGCGTCAGCCCGAGGTCGGACAGCGGGTCGCCGAGCGTCGACATCTCCCAGTCGACGACGGCCGCGATCTCCGGGCGCGGCTCCAGCCGGGCGAGCGCGTTGTCGAGCCGGAAGTCGCCGTGCACCAGGCGGGCCGGGGCGTCGGCCGGAAGCCGTTCGGCCAGCCGTGCCACGAGGCGGTCGTATTCGGGCAGGTCATGGGCGTTGCCCGTGGCGCGGACGGCCTCCTGCGAGCTGTCCCACTGCTTGCCCCAGCGCTTGAGCTGGCGCTCCATGTAGCCGCTCGGACGCCCGAAGTCCCCCAGCCCGACGGCCCGCACGTCGACCGTGTGGATCGCGGCGAGCGCCTCGGCCAGCGCGTCGCTGAGGCCGCGCGCCTGCTCGGGGGTGATGCCGGCGGCGTCCTCCCGGGTGCGCAGGACGCGTCCCTCGACGAAGTCCATGAGGTAGAAGCGGGCGCCGATGACCTCCTCGTCGTCGCAGAAGGCCAGCGTCGCCGGCACCGGCACCGCCGTCCCGCGGCCGAGCGCCGACAGCACGCGGTACTCGCGGCCCATGTCGTGCGCCGTCGGCAGGACGTGGCCGAGCGGCGGCCGGCGCAGCACGACGCGGCGGCCCCCGTCCAGCGTGATGCCGTACGTGAGGTTCGAACGCCCGCCCGCGATCAGGTCGATCGCGCTGATCCGTCCCGATCCGGGCAGCTCACGGGCCAGCCAGGCCGCCAGCCGGGGGACGTCGATACCGGGCACCCCGGCGGGCAGTTCTGCGTCAACGGTCATGACGCCCTATTAGAACGCGGCTCGGTCAGGGCTGTGAACCCCACCCCCGTACCGCCGTCCGGTCCGTAAGACCCCGGCCACTTCCGGCCGACTTGCGGCCGCGTGTAATCCGATCTTCGAGGTCGGCGCTGACCTGCGCGAACGCGGCGACCCTCAGCCCCTCTTTCCCCCAGGGTGAGCAAGTCGACCGAACTCCCGGGAGGAAAAAGGTGACACAAGGTGGAATGCTCGGACACGCGGGGTGCCCGTCTGCCGCCACACCTGATCGAAGCCGGTTGAGGCGTCGTCAGCCGTCATCCCGCCACGACGCGGCGAGCCGTACGAGTCTCGCTGGGCTAAGAGAAGCAACTGAGACCACTCGGGGGTCAAACCGCCCGATTGGGGGGGAACGCACCGTGGCAGACGCATGGCTGCCAAGAGCCGGCCGCATGCCGGCACCGAACGATGGCGGAGCGTTGCGGGGAGGTGCTCCCCGCGTCGTCTGGTGCGCCGAGGAGCACGACCCGCACACCGTCTCCGCGCGCTCGGTGGCCGCCGACCTGCTGAAGGAGAACCGCCCGGCCCACCTGGTGTGGCACCCGGGAACCGGTGAGATCGTCCAGCTCCTGCCCATCACCCGCGCGGCCCGGCTGCTCGGCGGCGCGCTCGGGCGGGAGGGCCGCGTCTGCGCGCAGATCATGGTGGTGGGCCAGTCGCGGTCGCCGTTCACCGGCTCGCCGCTCACCGGCGTCGAGGCGATCGTCCAGTGGCTGGACGCGTGGGGCGTCGCGCGCCGCTGGCCCGCCGGCCCCCCGCTGCCGTCGCCGCAGTCGTACCACGCGCAGCGCACCCGCAAGGACTGGGCCCGCGGCGGGCACTACGGCGCGTCCCAGGTGCCGCTGCTGGACCGTCCCGACCCCGGCGGCATCGACATCCGGCGCATCACCGGCCCCGACACCCCGGTCGCCCCCGTCCCCAAACCCCGCCTCCCCGGCGCCCCCGCAGGCCCCCGGCTGGTCACGCCGCGCCCCCGCACGCCCGAGACCCTCCGCCCGGCGCCGAGCGAGACGCCGCCCGCGCGCCCCGGACCGCTGCACCCCGCGTCGGAGCCCGTCCCGGTCGGGCCCCTGTCCAACTGACGCGCTACCCGGCGAGCGTCCGGACGATCTCGCACCCCTTGCGCAGCTCGGCCGGGGTCGCGGCCGAGCCGTAGCCGATCACGAGTCCGGACGCGCGCACGGGACCCATGTGGTGGCGGTCCAGCGTCTCCACCACGACGCCGCGCCGTGCCGCCTCGTCCACGACCCGCGCGGCCACCGCCTCCGGGACGTCCACCACGAGGTGCAGCCCGGCCGTGTCGCCGCGCAGCGGCAGGCCGTCCAGCGCCTGCACCACCACCTCGCGGCGCCGCGCGTACTCCCCGCGCATCCGGCGGACGTACCTGTCCAGGTCACCCCGTTCCAGGAGGAGCCTCAGCGCGTCCTGCGGCACCACGGCGGTGCGGTCGTTCAGCTCCTCCCTCCGGAGCGCCACCTCCGCCACCAGATCGGGACGGCCCCCCAACCAGCCGACGCCCATGTCCGCGGTAAGGATCTTGGCGGTCGTGCCCAGGTAGACGACGACGTCCGGGTCCAGCCCGTAGAGCGCGGGCAGAGGGGCGACGTCGTAGCGGAACTCTCCGTCGTAGTCGTCCTCGGCGATGAGCGCCCCGTTGCGCCTCGCCCATGCCAGCAGAGCCTGCCTGCGCGGGACGGGCAGCACGCCTCCCATCGGGAACTGGTGCGACGGCGTCGTGTACACGAGGCGCAGGTCATCGGGCAGAGCATCGACGACGAGGCCGTGCTCGTCCACAGGACACGGAACGAGCTCCGCACCCCGTCCCCTCAGGACCGCCCGCGCCCTGCCGTAGCCGGGCTCCTCCACACCCACCCGGTCACCAGGACGAAGGACGGTCGCGGCAAGCAGATCGAGCCCGTTCGTCGCCCCCCGCGTGACAAGAAGGCCGTCCACAGGGCAGACCACACCACGACTACGCCTGATGTAGTCGACCAAGGCCTGCCGTAGGCCGAGCAGACCATGCGGGTCCTGACGCTGCTGCGGCGGCATGCCCGCAGCGAGCCGCCACGCCCTGCGCCACGCGGGCGTGTCCAGTGCTCCGACCCATGCAAGACCTGGCCTCAGGTCGATCTCGCCAGGGGCCGCCGCCCTCCGCGCCGGTTTCGTCGTCAGCCGTGGCCTCGGCATAGGCGCGGCAGCCACACCCTCGGTCACGTACGTGCCGGACCCATGGCGCCCTTCCAGCCAGCCCTCCGCATAGAGCTGCTCATACGCCTCCGTCACGACCGTCCGGCTGACACCCAGCAGACCGGCCAGCGCCCTACTGGACGGAAGCCGTTCGCCCGCGGCAAGCCGTCCCTCCCCCATGGCGGAACGCAGCTGCGCAACGAGTTGCGCACTCATCGGCTGCTGAGCGTCCCGCTCCACGGAAAGAGGCAGATCGATCGACAAAGTGGTCACCTGCTATACGCGCCAAGTGGCCATACCGGCCAGGCCACTCGCCTCCTAGCGTAAACGGACATGAACCCACTCTCCTCAACCGCCCGCACCCGTCTCGGCCGCCTTCCGGAACGCTCCAGCACCGACAGGTCCGTCCTGTACGAGATCCTCGACGACGGCCTGATCTGCCATCTAGGCGTCGTCGTGGACGGCTCCCCCCGCGTCATCCCCACCGGCTACGGCCGCCTGGACGACACCCTCTACCTGCACGGATCCACCGGCGCGAGCAGCCTCAGGGCCGGACCGTCCCAGGACGTCTGCGTCACCGTCACCCACCTCGACGGCCTCGTCCTCGCCCGCTCCCTGTTCCACCACTCCATCAACTACCGCAGCGCCGTCGTCTACGGGACGCCTCGCCTCGTCGACGACCCCGAGGAGAAGCTGACCGGCCTCCGCGTCATCACCGAGCAACTGACCCCCGGCCAGTGGGACGTGGCCCGCCGACCCAACCGCAAGGAACTGGCCGGCGTCTCCGTCCTGGCGCTCTCCCTGGACGAAGCCTCCGTGAAGGTGCGGCAGGGCCCTCCCGGCGACGAGGAAGAGGACTACGCCCTCGACGTCTGGGCCGGCGTCGTCCCCGTCACCCGGACCTTCGGCGTTCCCGCCCCCGACCCACTCCTCCGCCCCGGCATCCCCGTTCCAGGACATATCGCCCGGCGCGTGACCTCCTAAATCGATCGCCCGCGATGCCCCGCGCAGTCGTTCATGGCCGTAGGGTGAGTGCATGAACGAGCGGCTGGTCTGGATCGACTGCGAGATGACGGGACTCGACCTGCGCGACGACGCGCTCATCGAGATAGCCGCACTGGTCACCGACAGCGAGCTCAACATCCTCGACGAGGGCGTCGACGTGGTCATCAAACCGCCGCCGGAGTCCATCACCCAGATGACCAAGGTCGTCCGCGACATGCACACCACGTCGGGCCTCCTGGAGGCGCTCCCCGGCGGCGTCACCCTCGCCGAGGCCGAGGACATCGTCCTCAAGTACATCCGGGGCCACGTGAAGGACGCCAAGAAGGCCCCCCTGTGCGGCAACTCCATCGCGACCGACCGCTCCTTCCTCGCCCGCGACATGCCGTCCCTCGACGCCCACCTCCACTACCGCATGGTGGACGTCTCCTCGATCAAGGAGCTGGCCCGGCGCTGGTACCCCCGCGTCTACTTCGCCAGCCCCGAGAAGAAGGGCGGCCACCGCGCCCTGGCCGACATCACCGAGAGCATCCAGGAACTGCGCTACTACCGCGCCGCCGTCTTCGTCCAGCCCCCCGGCCCCGACTCCGACACGGCCCGCGCCATCGCCTCCCAGGTCGCCTCCGGCTGACCCACCCCGAAGAAACCGCTACACTACTGGGAGCCGGGAGCGATCCCGGCCACGGTGGGTGTAGCTCAGCTGGCAGAGCACTTGGTTGTGGTCCAAGATGTCGGGGGTTCAAGTCCCCTCACTCACCCCAACGAAAAGCCCTGGTCCCCGCAAGGATGACCAGGGCTTCTTCATGTCTCACGTCACCCGCAGCCGCCCGGACCTCCGGTGCGGGAAGCGGGCTGAGCGTGGTCTTGAGACGCCTGCTTCGCCGTGCTGGGCTCGGGAAGTGCGGCCGAAAGCTCGCAGACCCGAAGGATCGACGACGGTGATCTTTCGCCGATCCGTTCGGACTAGCCCCTGCCGGCGCAGGGCCCCCAGCGAACGCGCGACCGTTTCGCGGGACGCGTCCATCCAGCGCCCCAACTCCTCCTGGGAGAGCGGCGGGCCGATCTCGATGCTGCCGTCTGGGCCGGGCGGGACCCGTCCAGCTGACAGCTCAGCGAGATCAGCCAGTAGCAGTGCGAGACGCTCGAGACCCCGGCTGGTGAGGTGCACCCGGAGCCGGCGATCGGCGTCATCGAGACGCCGCACCACAGTGGAGCTGACCAGCAGCCATACTTCCGGGTGGGCATCAAGGAAGGCTGTAAAGCGCGCGGCAGGGATCACAAGGGCGCGAACGTTGGACAGGGCTTTGATCGTTGCCGACCGCTCCCGGCCTCCGGTCAGCGCACTCTCTCCAACGAGGTCTCCTGGGCCGCGCACGGCAAGCACAACCTCCTGACCATCCGCGGTGGCCGAGGTGACTTTTGCCCAACCGCTTTCGATGACGACCACATGGTCGGACTCATCTCCCTGATGCATTATCGGGGTCCCCCGCGCAAAGACGCGGAAGCACCCGGCTTCGCGGAGGGCAGTCTGCCGATCGCCGTCAAGAGCGAACCAGAACGCTTCTTCCGAAAGCTCAGGTAGGGAGGGCAGGTGCGATGAGCCGCTTCCCTGCCCTCCCCGTTCTGGATTTGACCTGACCATCTACCCGCCGTAAAGAGCGAACAGGATGGCAGGGAGCGCGGCGAGCACAGTAGCGGCCGCTGTGAGCACCAGCGCTGGTCGTCCGGCCGGAGCGTTCTGTGTGCGATGCACGATGAACGCGATAAGCCCGAACAGCGCGAGGGTGATGACCGCCCCGACCGTGATCGCGGTGGGGTCCTGCTGCAAAGGCGCCTCCTGAAGCTCCGTGCGTGGACGTGGACTTGCGGGGTGAACCCGCTGCCAGGACTCGCAGTTACCGCAGGAAAGAGGTGTGCAGTTCCGACTTCCTTGCGCGCGTCCGGCGACGAGCCACTCGTACGCTAGCGGTGACCGCGCGAAGATCGGTAGGTATCTAGGCACGCCGAAAAGGCGATCCATCCGGGCTGCACTCCCGGATGGCCGCCTCTTGGCGGGCGTCCACGTCCACGCAACAGACTCCGAACGCCTCGTCTGCTGCCAGTGAACACGCATCTAGCAGCGGAGACTGTGACGCCACGTCACTAAGTCAGGGGTCATTCGTTGATGCTTCCAGGCGAGAAGGACAAAGACCTTACCGAATGGACACATCTCCCCACCTTGGAGCGTTCACACGTCTTCCCGAAGGGTGTACCGACGGCCTAGCTGCCGGACCGGCAGGCGCTCCGCTCCCTCGTCCGAGGTGGCAGGAGGCAGATCGAATGCCACGATCTCGGCTGCCAGCCCGGTTGCGTGGCCCTTCAGACACGCCACGAAGCTGCGTATCCCATAAACGATCTAGTAAGGCGAGAGTGGACCAGCCCACGGGTGGTTCTCGTTCGTGTCGCTGGGGTGCCGCTCAGAGATGCGCATCCAGACCGTCTGGTCCGGCCAGATGATGTCGATGGCTAGTGAGCGACATAGGTCGACAAGGTCACGGCGAGGTTCGGTCGGCACCAGGACGGCGACGCGTTGGGGATCGATGTAGCGGCGGTAGTCAAGGATCTGCCCGATCGCCATGCGGACACCCTCTCGGGTCACCGTTCCCTTTGCCTCGATCAGCTCATCCATGGTCTGGTCGTACAAGTCGGTATACAGCGGTTTCGCTTCACCGGGCGGATTGATCTGATGACGTACGACCTCGTGGCCTAGCGACATGAGGTGGTCGGCGTAGGCCCGAACGAGGGTGCTCTCTCTGCGCTCGGCTTCGTACGGCTCACGAGCCGGATCGACCAAGGTGCGCTCAGTACGCTGCTCCTCGGGAGGTATGCGAAGCACGACGGGCTTCTCCGAGGGCGTCTTCGGTATCCGGGCTCCCTCGTGCTTCACATCTCCGCGGGGTCTGAGTCTGAACATGATGACGCTGCGGACTGGCCCGTTTCCGGTCTCCGGAGCGTCAGTTAGGTAGAACGGCACTTTCTCGTCTAGTTCGAACTCGCCCACGTACTGCATGCCTTGAGGCTGCACAGCCCGGAACAGGCGCAGAGCCCGTCCATCGGCGCGATGGTTCAAGATTGCCAGGTTGCCCTGAACCATTCTTTGGTCACCGACCTGACCCTCACCGCTGTAGTGATAGCAGCCGTCGTCGCCCCAACCGTCGAAGTAACCGTGTTGGTGGCCCTTCACGGGGTCGGTGAACAGCAGCACGTTCGAGGTCACCCGGGAGGGGCCGATTCCTCCTTGGCGTCGCCCGCCGTACTGGTCATGCAGCTCCCGACGAACAACCACGTCACCAGGCTTCAGCGTCCAGGTCACCCCTACCTCCAAAATTTTAGGGTGATTTTATGGGTAAAATCTGGACATAGCAAGCAACCTGGACGGCTGGAGACTGCGCCACCCCGAGGAATCCCGGTGCGAATCGTGGGGTTGAACGCGGGATTCATCGACTCTCGAAGATCATGCGGTTATGCTCCGAGCCTAGAAATGTCAACGACACGCCAAGGGCGACGGATGAGTGTCGACGAGACGGCTCCGCTGCGCGTACTCGTGGTGGACGGCGACCCACGGTGCAGGGCTGACGTGATCTCCGTGCTGGACGCCAGCGACGAGTTCCAGGTCGTCGCCGACACCCCCGATCCCGCCGCGGCGGTCCCCCTGGCCGAACGCCTGCGCCCCGACATCGTCCTGCTGGACACGGCGGCCGCCGATCATGCTTTGCCGCTCAGCACGTCCTCCCGCGTCTTCGTCCTCGCCTCGGAGGACCAGCCCGCCGTCGAGGCCGCTCTCCGCGCCGGCGCCTGCGGCCACCTCGTCCCGGGCTCGTTCACGGCCCACGACCTCGTCCGCGGCGTCCGCCACGCGTCCCGCACCACCCTCGGCCTGTCCGCCCGCGAGTCCGAGGTCATGGACCTCATCGCCACCGGCCGCTCCAACGGCGAGATCGCCCGCCAGCTCTTCCTCAGCGAGAAGACGGTCAAGAACCATGTCAACCGGATCTACGCCAAGCTCGGCGTCGGCTCCCGCGCCACCGCGATCGCCCTGTGGCGGGGCATGATGAGCGTCCTTCCGGCCCGGGAGTAAACCGATTCGCACTGGTCCGCAGGGCCTGATACTGTTCTTCCTGTCGCGAGGGACCCCGGCCCACCGCCGAGGCCCGTACGACAGGCGCCGTTAGCTCAATTGGCAGAGCAGCGGACTCTTAATCCGCGGGTTCGGGGTTCAAGTCCCTGACGGCGCACCCCGCATGGTCTGGGCACTTGTGATTCTTTCGCGAGTGCCCATCGGTGTTCATGGGCCTGTTCTCCACGGCGGCGCCACCCGGAACCAGCCCACTCCTTCAGCACGAGCCCGACGCGGTCGTGGGTTACTGGAAGATGGCCAGCACGGGCGAGATCTTCACGTCACCCGTGCTGGGATCCCAGCTGATCTTGCCGAGGCAGCGTGCCCGGAACGCGCCGTCCGGGGTCTTGCCGTCTCGCAGCTGCTCGGTGACGCAGGACACGCTGACCACCCGGTCGCTGGAGTCCCCGTACGGGGCCACGAACGTGGTCATCTCCCCCGACTCGTCCCTGACCGTGAACCGTCCCTCGACCGACACGAAGGCGGCAGGTTCCAGGTCCCGCAGCCGGGCCACGTCCACCCGCTTCGATCGCCCACCGAACAGCGGCTTCAGCGCTCGGTCCAGGCCGGCGTTCGGCGCGATCGTACGGGTGAGGAGATCCACGTACACGATGTCGTTCTCCTTATCGAGCGCTCGGACGATGCGCCCGATGACCGTGATCGATCTCGTCTCCTCGAAGTACTTGGTGACCTGCTCTTCCCCGGCCACACGCCGCACGCCCCCGCGTAGGGGCCGGAACAGCAACTCCAACACGATGTTGCGGCGGGTCGTCTTCTCCACCGAACGCTGCAGGTAGGGGTAGTCGCCCTGGAGGTAGAGGTCCATGGCGTTTCGCTCGTCGAGATAAAAGCAGAACCCCGGTTTCTGTTTCATCACCCAAGTCGACAGGTGGCGACTCACTCTGACCCTGTGCGCGCAGTAGAGCGCTACTGCGGAGCAACCGGCAATGGCTGAGATCGCTAGCAGCAATGGCATCGGTGCCTCCTGAGGTCAAGAGCAGCCGCGGGTCTGCTTGAAGGCCAGGTTCAGGGAGGACGCGTTGGCGTCCACCATGCGTCCGCCGGTCGCCTTGGCCGCGCGGTCCAGTTCGACCGGGTCGGCCTCGCCGAACCGAACGGTGTACGAATGCACGGCCCTGGTCTGCGGTGGCAGAGCCTGGTATCGGCGGAGGAAGTCGTTCAGCCCGATGCCGGCGTTGTTCAGACCGTCGGTCATCAGCACAATGGTCACCGGCCGCCCCGGGGCGGCGCGCTTCAGCTCGCCGGCACGCCGGTAAGCGTGGTCGAGCGCAGACCACACGGCGGTGCTCCGCTCGAACTTCTCGGTGCTGAGGAAGTCGCGGATGGCACCGGCGTCACGCTGGTCGGCGATGGTGAAGTCTCGCTCTGCCCGGACCTTCTCCCCGAAGCGCATCAGGATGAACTTCTCGCCCTGGTAGAACCTGACGAACTTGCCGATGGACGAGCCGTCGCCGCCGATCAGGTCCTCGAACGTGGATCGCAACGCCTTGATCCGCACGCCCCTCATGGAGCCGGAGTAGTCGAGCACGAAGATCACCTGTCCGGGCGTCCGGGCACTGGGGTCGTAGTTGGCCAGCAGCCGGTCGATCACCTCGGGCCGGTCCGGAAAGTACAGCGCATTGCCGATCTCAGTGCGCAGCCGCGGATCCCGTCTCACGCTGGGATCGAGTGGACGGCGCAGGGTGCGCTGCATGATCTTCCGCTGCGTGTCGGCGCGGGTCAGCCACGCCACGACCTTGTCATAGGCGGCGCGGCGCGATGGATCGAGCAGCAGCAGCGGGTATCGGGACAGCACGATGCCGTCCTCGGGGTAGATGATCTCCAGCGGCTCGCGCAGGCTCCCGCTCGCGTTCAGGGACAGCAACGTCGACTCGTACCCGATCAGCGCGTCGGCCTTGCCCTGGTCCGCGACGAAGGCGTCGATGAGCTCGTCCGAGGACGTCGCGGTGATCGTCTGGCCGGAGAACAGCCCGCGCAACCGGTCGCACGTGACATCCTCCGGACGCAACGCGCTGCCGGTACCGGCGGCCGCGGTGGCCACCCCGACCAGTGCGACCAGCCCGCTGTTGGCCTGCCGGGGGTCGGCCATGCCGAAGCGCACCAGCCCTTCGGCGGCGCCGTCGGCGATGTCCGCCCAGGACAGCTTCGAGTCGGGGGCGTTGCGGCGGAGCCGCTCGGCCGTCCGCGGCCGCACGCCCAGGACCACCGGTGACGTCATGATCGCGGTTGACAGCGGCCGCAGCCGCTTCCCGCCCGCCGCCCGCAGCTTGAGCTGCAAATAGCGGTCGTCGGACAGCCAGGCCAGGTCGTGGTCGTCGTTTCCCTGGGAAAGTGATGTGGAGACCTCCACGGTGCCCCGATAGTCGAGCTCGATCGCTATGCCGGTGTCACGCCGGAGCTCGTCGAGCAGCGGGCGCATATCGGCGAGTTCGGAGCTCGCGAGCACTCGCAGCGTCGTGTCCGGCTTGTCCGAGGCGCAGCCCGTGCCCGCGGCCAGCATCGCACAGGCCATCAGTCCGGCTAACGTCCGCGAAGGCCGCCTCATCATCGGCACTCGTCCACCTTGTCGGCCAGCCGTTGCAGAAGGGTCAGCTTCGGGAGCTCCGCGCGGGTGTAGTCCGTCCGCTCGTCGGGCACCGGCACACCGCTGTCTTCGAGCAGCCCGTACAGCGGCTTGGTCCCGCGGTCCGAGGGGTCGTCGACGACCCGGAAGCCGAGCTCCAGCATGCGCCGCCTGAGCCCGGGATCTGTGCGCAGCAGTCGGCCGAGCCGGTCACCGTTGCCGCGTTTGAGGGAGATGTATGCCGGGTCGGTCTGGAACTCCTGCTCCGGATAGAGCAGCACCCGCTCGGTGTCGACACGCCCGGAATTACGCCGATGTTCCTGCTGGTAGGCGAAGAACTGGTGCTCGTAGACCACCACGATGGGTCCTTGGCTCTTGCCTTCGGGCGTGACGTAGACCGAGAAGAGCTCTGACTCCGGCATGCCGGTCCCCGTGATGAGCGGTCCGATCTCCTTGGCGATCTGGTCTGCCTCGGTCTCGGTCTGCACCGGCTTGCCGCCGTTGACCACGTATGCGACCAGGCCGAGGTAGGTGAGGCCTGAGTTGGACCGGCACACCCCGGAGGTTCGGGCGAGTACCCGGTTGCCGTTGGTGATGCCCTTGATCCCGATGTCGTTCCAGGTCTTGCCCCGCCGGCCCAGCTCGACGAACTTCGCCGTCCTCAGCGTGTAGTAGAGCGCATCGCCGGGCCCTCCCGAATGCCGCTCCGCGGCACCGCGCTCGACCAGGGTCTCGGCGTACTCGCGATAGCTGGCCAGAACGATCGGGCTCGTGAACAAGTAAGTCGTTCGGTTGTACAGGCGTCGCCTGCTGCGCTCCTTCCTGATCAGATCCGCAGCCGGCTGTCCGGACGGGAAGGCGAAGTCGTAGGACTCGGTCTTTTGGCCGAGGACCTCCGCGGCGACCTCTCCCGAGCCGCGCGGAGTGACCTCGACGCGGATGTGGTGCTCCAGTAACAGGTCCTGGACTTTCTCGTCGTTGAAGAAGTCCTGCTTGGAGGCCATGATCCCGCGGATCGTGACGACCGGACCGGGCCGCGCGACCAGCACCGCGAGGGACGCCCCCGCACAGACCAGCGCAACAAGGGCAGCAGATGCCGCTCCCCAGCCGAGTGGCGAAGGCCAGAAGCGGGGTGGCCGGGGGATGCTGAACGTCGGTTCTTCGACAACATTCGGGGGGTCGGCCGTCACCGCAACTCCTTGCGATCACATTCGCAATACGGCCCAAGCTTACGCACCATCACCGAGGGCCAGGGGCGTTCCTGCCGGACATGGCCGATTCGTGTGACCGTCAAGCACGTGGATCGTAAGGAGCCACTTGCCGGGCGATTCGCTGAGCCGGTTTCGTTCACTTGCATTACAAACCGGACTTCCAGGTTCGGTCGTCCTTCGTTCGGGGACAGCGGCGGCGGACGACAGGCCGCCATGCAAGGGGGTTGGATGCGGGCAAGGTGATGACATTTTGACAGTAAGAGCACCGATCTGATCCGATTGCGGCGCACTTTTGAATTGAGGCCATCCTGCGCCCTGGACGCGGGTGCGTCACCGCACGTAGACGAATTCGGTCGCCCCCCGAATAGCGTCCCGGCCTTCCTTATCGTGCGGCCAGACCAGTCGCGGGACGAGGTGGGACGTCGGCGGCTGGCGCGGGCCAGCGGCGCGGACCCTCACTGGGGGCGGCGGGGAGACGTGGCGGGGTGGTGACGGATGACTGCGGGGGCCTCCGCGTTGATCAATCAGACGCTATTGTCTGTTTGACAGAGGAGGTGTGCCGTGAGACCCCTGGAGGCGTCCGATCCCCGCCAGATCGGGCATTACCGAATGCTCGCCCAGCTCGGCCGCGGAGGCATGGGACGGGTGCTGCTCGGCAGCGGGCCGGACGGCCGGCTGGCCGCGGTCAAGCTGGTCGACGAGCAGTTCGTGCACGACGACGGGTTCCGCGGCCGGTTCCGCCGCGAGGTCCGCGCCTCCCGCCGGGTCGCCGGAGCCTACACCGCGGCGGTGATCGACGCCGACCCCGAGGCGGCCGAGCCCTGGCTGGCGTCGGTGTACGTTCCAGGCCCGTCCCTGCACGAGGTCGTCGCGGCGACCGGTCCGCTGGCGGCAGGGCCGGCGCTCCGGCTGGCCGCCGGGCTCGCCTCCGCGCTGACCGAGGTGCACCGCGCCGGGCTGGTGCACCGCGACCTGAAGCCGTCCAACGTGCTGCTCACCGAGGACGGCCTGCGGGTGATCGACTTCGGTATCGCGCGGGCCGCCGAGGGCGATGACGGCACCCAGCTCACCCGCACCGGCGCGCTGGTCGGCACGCCCGGCTTCATGTCCCCGGAGCAGGCCCTCGGACGGGACCTGACCACCGCCAGCGACGTCTTCTCCCTGGGCTCGACGCTGGTGTACGCCTGCACCGGCCACGGTCCGTTCCACGCGCGCAGCACTCCGCAGACCCTGCAGAACGTGATCCACGCCGATCCCGTGCTGGGCGATCTGCCGGACCGGATCCGCGAGATCGTTTCCGCCTGCCTGGCCAAGGACCCGGCCGCACGGCCGGTGCCCGCCGAGCTGCTGCGGTGGATCGGCGAGGTCCCGCCGTCCGCGCGGCCCTGGCCGGACGCGGTGCACGAGACGATCGCACGGCAGGGCACCGAGGTCGCCTGGCTGCTTCAGGCCCCGCAGACCCCGCCGCCGCACGTCCCGCCCGCATCGGCGCCTACCCCCACGGCCGTCGCGCCGGCGCCGGGCAGGAGGCGGTTCCTGCTGATGGCGGGCGGCGGCGCCCTCGGCCTCGTCGCGCTCGGCGGCGCCGCCGCCTGGGCACTGCGCGGTGACGACGACGAGCCCGCGTCCGGCAAGAAGAGCGCGTCCGGCGGGAGCGGCGGTACGGACGCGAAGCCGCTGGCGGTCTTGGAAGGCCATGCCGGTTCCGTGCACCACGCCGAGTTCGACCGCGCGGGTGACCTCCTGGTCACCGCCGGGGAGGACGGCACCGTACGGCTGTGGGACGCCAAGACCCGGCGGCCGTCCGGCCAGCCGCTCAAGATCGCCACCAAGTCGGCCCTCAAGGCGAGGTTCGACAAGGCCGGGCGGCTGCTGCTCACCGCCAGCATGGACGGCGGCATCAAGGTGTGGGACGTGCGGACCCGCCAACAGGTCGGCGCGACCCTCGGCATCCCCATGTTCGACTTCTCCGACGATCCGGCCCCGGTGAGCGACGTGGCCTTCAGCCCCGCCGGGGACCGGCTGGCGGCCATCGGCTCCCATCTGAAGGTGTGGGACACCGGATCCCGCAAGGAGGTGAGCGGGCTCACCTTCGACAAGGCGAACATCATGTCGTTCATCGCGTTCAGCGGGGACGGGCGGCTGCTGGCCTTCACCGAGCGGGATCTGGTGCGGGTGTTGGACGTGGATTCCCGCAAGGTGGTCGGGCAGCCCCTGCGCGGGCACACCGTCCAGATCACGGAGGCGGTGATGAGCCCGGACGGCCGGACGCTGGCGACCGGGGGCGCCGACCTGACCGTGCGGCTGTGGGACGTCCAGCGAACGGCTCCGCTCGGCGAGATGGTGCCCGCGAGCGATCACGCCCCGCAGGGCATGGCGTTCAGCGGGGACGGGCGGATGCTGGCCACCGTCGGCAACGACTCCACCGCGCGGCTGTGGGACGTGGCCGGGCGCAAGGAGGTCGGGAAGCCGATCAGCCTCCCCGGCAAGGCCTCCGCCGTGGCGTTCAGCCCGGACGGGAAGGTCCTCGCCGTCGGCGGCGACGAGAAGGTGTGGCTCTACGACGTCGCCGGCCGCACCCGCGCCTGAACCGCCGGTGAGCGAGGTGACCATGCGACCGCTCGCCGCGTCCGACCCGGAGCGGGTCGGGCACTACCGGATGCTCGGCGAGCTCGGCCGCGGCGGGATGGGCCGGGTGCTGCTGGGGTCCGCGCCCGACGGGCGGCCGGTCGCGGTGAAGCTCATGCACGCCCGGCTGGCCGGCGCCCCCGGCTTCCGGGAGCGGTTCCGCGCCGAGGTGGCGGCCACCCGCAGCGTGTCCGGCGCGTACACGGCCGCCGTGCTCGACGCGGACGCCGGCGCGCCGACCCCGTGGCTGGCGTCGGTGTACGTGCCGGGGCCGTCGCTGCGGGACGCGGTCCGGGCGGCCGGGCCGCTGCCGGAGCCGGCGGTGCTGCGGCTGGCGGCCGGGCTCACGGCCGCGCTCGTGGAGATCCACCGGGCCGGGCTGGTGCACCGCGACCTCAAGCCGTCCAACGTGCTGCTGGCCGCCGACGCCCCGAAGGTGATCGACTTCGGGGTCGCGCGGGCGGCCGAGAGCGACGGCGACGGGCCGACCGGCGTCATGGCCGGAACGCCCGGGTACATGTCGCCGGAACAGGCCGAGGGAGGGTCGGGGACCGCGGCCGGCGACGTCTTCTCGCTGGGGGCGGTGCTGGTGTACGCCTGCACCGGCCGCGGCCCCTTCGACGGGCCCGGTCCGGCGCAGGCGCTGTACAACGTCGTGCACGCCGAGCCCGACCTGTCCGGCGTACCGGACCGGCTCCGCCCGGCCGTCGCGGCGTGCCTGTCCAAGGACCCGGCCGGCCGGCCGGACCCCGCCCGGCTCGCGGCGATGGTCGGCGCGGTCGCCCCGGCCGCGCAGCCGTGGCCGCCCGCCGTGCAGCGGATGATCGACGAGCGGCGGGCCTGGATCGGGTGGACGCCCGGCCCGGAACCCGCGCCGACCCTGGTCTACACGCGCCGCCCCCGCTCCGGCCCGTTCACCGTCCTCGGCACCCCGCGCGGCGTGCTGGCGGCGTGCGCGGCGGTGGCCACGACCCTGGTGGTGGCGGCCCTCGTGGTGACGGCCCTGGTGGTGGCGCCGTGGTCGGAATCGGCTGCCCGAAGCGACCCCGCGGCACACCGGTCCACGGCACCGCCGCCGAGCCGATCGCTGCGCGGACACACCGCGTCCGTGCGCGACCTGGTGTTCACCCCGGACGGCCGGACGCTGGCCAGCGCCAGCGACGACGCCACGGTACGGCTCTGGAATGTCGCGGACGGGAAGCTGCGCCGCGCGCCCCTCGACCACCCCGACGGCGTCAACGCGCTGGCGATGAGCCACGGCGGCAGCACCCTGTACACCGCGGGCGACGACGGCCGCCTCCGCCTCTTCCCGGTGTCGGGCAAGGGCGAGCCGGACGACCTCGACATCGATCTCGGGCCCCTGACGTCCCTGGCCCTGAGCCCGGACGACCGCGTCCTGGCCACCAGCAACACGGACCAGTCCGTGCGGCTGTGGGACCTGGACGACGCGAAGGTGGGCCCGCTCCTGGAGACCGGCGCAGGCAACGTCCAGGCTCTGGCGTTCGCGCCGGACAGCCGGATGCTGGCCATCGGCACGACCGGCACCGAGCAGGATCCCAAGACCGGAAACACTCGCGGTGTGGCGCAACTATGGGAGGTCTACGACCGCAAGAGGCTCAGCGAGAACCTGACCGGCCACGACTCCTGGATCGAGGACGTGGCGTTCAGCCCCGACGGGCAGACGCTGGCGACGGCGGGCGGTGAGACCGTCCGCCTGTGGGACGTGGCCCGGAGCCTTCAGAAGGGCACTCCGTTCCAGTGCGACGGCCGCTGCCACACGGCGGTGTTCAGCCCGGACGGCCGCATCCTCGCGGCCGGAGGCTCGGGAGGGACCGTGCGGCTGTGGGACGTGACCCGCCACCGGCAGCTCGGCCCCGCGCTCACCGGGCATGGCGGCGCCGTCCTCAGCGTGTGCTTCACCCCAGACGGCCGAACCCTCGCCACCGGCACCCAGGACGGCACCGTCCGCCTGTGGCAAGTACCCGTGTAGGCACGCGAGCCGACCTTCGCCGACCAGCCGTTGCCGCGCCGACGGCTCGCCATCATGCTCCGGACGGCCCAGGACGCGCGCGGCGTACGGTGAGAGCCTCGTCGGGCAGGGTGAAGGAGTGCACCACGTCCTGGTCGATGACCGTTTGGGGGTGGTGGGGGCCGTCGAAGGCGGAGCTGTGGAGGCGGAACCGGCCGGTGTCTCCGATCTTCAGCGTGCGCAACATCCAAGGTTCGTCCGGGGCGGCCTCGGGATGAAGCGGCACGGCCAGGTTGAGAACGCTGGATGCCTCTCGCTCCCGGCCATGCCGGGTGTGCGCCGCGGTGTAGGAGGCCAAGCGCAGTTCGGCCTCCGAAGGCGGCTCAAGGCCCGGCGCGCTCTCCGGCCTCGAAGACCGCGGCCGTTGTGGTGCCAGGGCCGCGAGCCACGACCGGGTGCTCTCACCGATGTGCGGCCCGTCAGCGACCCGCCCCAACCATGGCCAGAGCCGGTGGTGAAGTGCAGGACCGGCGCAGTCCAGCCACTCTTCGACCAGCCGGCGGAACGCCTCCTCACGGCGTCGAGCGCCGCCGCGGCGGCCAGCGGCCAAGACCTGCGTGCCTGCCCCGGCCAGCACCCGGCACAACGGCGCGATCGGCACCACACCGACCCGGTGGACGTAGCGCACCGTGCGGATGTCCCACATCACCCCGCGCAGCAGCGTCGCCGCCGCCAGCGCCGCACCGTCCAACCGCTCCGGCCGCCGCAACGGATCGGGCCACGCAGGGCGCTCGCCAAGGGGCGGAGTCCTGCGGTCGGCGGTCAGCCCGGCGCCCGACAGGTGCCAGTACGAGTCGTCGCAGTACACCGACCCGCTCTTCGCACGGATGACACCGTCGCCGCCAAGGCCGACAACGATCCGATCAGGCCCTGCGCACACGGTGACCGGTGACCTGTCACCGGCATCGAAACGCGCCTCGGTGACATCGTCCAACCACATCTCCAGTTCAGCCGGTCCGGCGTCATCGGAACCGATGGGGAACCGGCGTGCGGCCACCGCCTCCACGAATCCGACCAACCTGTCACCGGCCCGCTCCACCTGGAAGGTCCGCACCTGCGCGCCGGCCAGGTCATAGTCGGCGGCCAACTCCGCCGCCGAGTCTTCGGTCAGCGGCACGCGCCGCGGCCTCATCACACCCCGATAATCCCGGCCGGGCACGGTTTCCGGCCCCGGAGCCGGCAGCAGCGGCTCCAGCCGGTGCCCGGCCGAACCGGCCTGCTGCACCATCCAGGCCCGGCGTTCCGCTCCGAAGTCGGCCATCCAGGCCAGCGCGACCCGCGCCCGCCGCTCGCGGCTCCACCGGGTACGGGCCACCGCAACGCGGAACAGCGCGAAGGTGTTGTTGTCCCACACGTCCGACACCCAGCGGACCGCTTCCCGATCGAACATCCGCCCATCGGTGGCCACCGCCTCGATCTGCGCCACCGAACGATCCAGCAACGCGCCGAACGCGGCCGCCGCCACCGACTCTCTCGGCTTCATGCCCCTCCACCCGAGCGCCGTTTCGCTTGGGTACGAACCATCGCACGTAACCTCACACCGCCACATTCGCCGCGCCCGGGGAAGGTGTCCCCACGGCGTCCTGTGCGGCTGGGGTCAGGAGACGCCGGTGGTGGATTTCTTGGTGCCTGCGGCGACCTTGTTTTCGGAGCGGAGGGTCAGGAGGCCGTTGTCGCGTTCGATCGCCTCCAGGGACAGGGTGCGGTAGCCGGCCTCTTCGAAGAGGACGGTGATCCGGTCGGGTTCCACCCGCATCACCGTGCCGGTTCCCCATGAGGCGTGCTCCACTTCGGCGTGCAGGGGGAACGGGGCATCGTCGGCGCGGTTCGGTGGTATGGACGTAGGGGCCGGCGATGCGGCCGGCCCGCTCTGGCATACGTCGCAGCGGCCGCATGAGCCCGGGTGGGGTTCGCCCAGGTATTCCAGCAGGAAACGGCGACGGCAATCTGTCGTCTCCGCATAGGCGCGCATCATGTCGATGCGTGAGTCGTCGACGCGGCGGCGGTTCTCGTCGAGTTCCACGGCACGTGCCACGGCCTCTTCGGGCGGTGGTCCTTCCTGGACGTATCGCAGGTTCCCCCGGCCGGTCGTCTCCACGGCTCCGGTCTGTTCCAGCAGGTTCACCAGGCTGGTGAGCTTGGATGCGCCGACGCCCAGGGTGGTACGCATCTCGCTTGCCGGGACGGTGCCACCGTGGGTCTGGAGGAGCGTCGCGGTCTGGAGCATCTTCTCCTCGTCGGGCTTGCCCGCGGCGAAGAAGCGGCGCAGGCCGAGGTCCTGCGACCGGTAGTACAGGACGGCCGCCGCGGACTCCCCGTCCCGCCCGGCGCGGCCGATCTCCTGGTAGTACGACTCCGGGGACTCGGGCGGAGCGGAGTGCAGCACGTAGCGGACGTCGGGCTTGTCGATTCCCATGCCGAACGCCGAGGTGGCCACCACGACGTCGAGCTCGTCGCCCTGGAACGCCTCGTGCACCCGGTGGCGGTCCGCCGCCTTCATCCCGGCGTGGTAGGAAGCCGCACGCAGGCCCGCCGCGGTCAGTTCCTCGCCGTACGACTCGGCGTCCCGCCGGGTGGCGACGTAGACGAGGCCCAGTCCCTTTCGTCCGGCGGCGTCCTCGACCAGCGCCCGCCTCTTGTCCGCCTCCTCGTGGAACCGCCGCACCTCCAGGGACAGGTTGGGACGGTCGAAACCGCGGACGATCTGCTGCGCCTCGCCCAGCCCGAGCGTCGCGAGGATGTCGTCGCGTACCGGCGGCGAGGCGGTCGCGGTCAGCGCGATCACCGGGGGGTGGCCGAGACGCTCGATCACCCGGCCGAGCCGCTGGTAGTCCGGCCGGAAGTCGTGGCCCCACGTGGAGACGCAGTGCGCCTCGTCGACGGCTATCAGCGAGGGGCGGACGGCGGCGAGCCGCTCCACGACCGGCGGCTTGGCCAGCTGCTCGGGTGACAGGAAGATGTACTCCGCTCGGCCCGCCCGGATCTGGTCCATGGCGTCCTCGCTCGCCCCGTCGGACTGGGCGGAGTTCACCATCACGGCGCCGCCCGCGTCGCGGCCGGTCAGCGCGAGCATCTGGTCCCGCTGCAAGGCGATCAGGGGCGAGATCACGACGGTCGGCCCGGGAAGCAGTTGGGCGGGGACCTGGTAGACGGCCGACTTGCCGCCGCCGGTCGGCATGACCAGCAGGACGTCGCGGCCCCGCAGCAGGTGCTCCATCGCCTCGCCCTGGCCCGGGCGCAGGTCCGGCCAGCCGAAGACCTCTCTGGCGACCCGGCGCAGCCGGCGGCGCCTGCCCATCCGGCCCCAGACGTCCCGCATGCCCATTCAGTCCTCCTCGCGCCGTGTCCCTGCCGCCGACCGCCCTCCGGACGAAAGCGACGAAACACGCAGAGATCTTTCTCAGGAGCGCCCGCGGAAACGTCCGGCGGCATTGCACTGCGGTAACGCCCGTGGGCGGCGTGCCAACAGCCGGTCGCGCCTTCCGTCCGGGATCGGCCAGGAGAGCTCGCGGGCGCGGGAAGCCGGGCACGATCACTCCGTCTGGAGTTCGATTGCGGGTTGCGAAGAGGTGGCTGTGCAGGAGCCTTCGCTCATCGGACGCGATGCCGAGTTCGGCAGGCTGGTCGAGATACTCGGGCGCAGCGCCGGGGGCACTCGGCAGATCGTCTTTCTGGAGGGTGAGCCCGGGATCGGCAAGACGCACCTGCTGGAGGCGCTGCTCGACCGGGCGGGACGGCAGGGGGCGCGGACGCTGTCGGGGACGGCCGACGCGATGGGCGGGAGCCGGCCGTTCGGCACGCTCGCCGCCGCGCTGGACGAGGAGCGGCTGCTCTCGCCGGCCGGCGCGCCGGCGGAGCAGGGGCTGCGGGGCCTGCAGGTGATCGAGGGGCTGCTGGGCGGGCTGGAGCGGCTCGCCGCGCGCGGGCCCGTGGTGTTCGCCCTGGAGGACCTGCACTGGGCCGATCGGGAGACGCTTCGTGCGTTCGACGCCGTGGTGCGGCATCTCGGCGCGCTGCCGCTGCTGCTCGTCGGCACCTTCCGGGGGTACCCCCGGAGCCCGGAGCTGGCGGCCCTGCTGGACCGGGTGACGTCGCGGGGCGCGGACGTCCTCAGGCTGGACGGCCTCGGCGAGGAGGCGGTCGGGGCGCTGGGCGAACGGGTGCTCGGGGCGCGGCCGTCGGCGGCGCTGCGGCGGCGGCTGGCCGCCGCGGGCGGCAACCCCCTGTTCGCCGTCCAGCTCCTGCGCGCCCTCCAGCACGAGGCGTCCGTGACGGTGGAGGACGGTGTCGCGGACGTCGCCGACGGGCCGCTGCCGCCGGGGCTGCGGGAGATCCTCGTGCGGCGTTTCGGGCACCTGCCGAGGGCGACGGCGGAGCTGCTGCAGGTGGCGTCGGTGCTCGGGGCGTCGTTCGCGCCGGGCGAGCTGGCCGCCGTGCTGGGCAGGCCCCTGGCGGGGCTGCTGCCGCAGCTCAACGACGCCGTGGCGCACGGGCTGATCGGGGAGCGCGGGGACGCGCTCGCGTTCCGCCATCCGATGATGCGGGAGGCGCTGTACGAGAGCCTGCCGTCGGCGATCCGGCGCAGGCTGCACCACGAGGCCGGGCAGGCGCTCGCCGCGGCGGGCGGTCCCACCGCCCAGGTCGCCGCGCATCTGGCGGAGGGCGCCGAGCCGGGCGACCCCCAGGCCGTCGCCTGGCTGCGCAAGGCCGCCGAGGAGGTCTCCGCCTACTCGGTGGGGATGGCGGTCCGGCACCTGGAGCGGGGCCTGGAGCTGGCGGGCGGGGACGAGGCGCGCGCCGCCGCGGTCCGCGCCGACCTGGTGCCGCTGCTGGCCCTCGAAGGCCGGTTCGCGGAGGCGCGCGAGGTCGCGTCGGCGATCCCGGACGGGCGCCTCGCCCCGGAGGACGAGATCAGGCTGCGCAGCGGCCGGGCCCGCGCGCTGTCGCGGCAGGGCCGCTGGGCGGAGGCCGCGCGCGCCTTCGAGTCCATCGCCGGGCTGCTGCCCGCGGGTCCGCTGCGGGCGCTGTTCGACGCGCGGGCCGCGTACGCGCTCATCTACGCCGGGGACGTGGAGGCCGCGCGGCGCCGCGCGGAGGACGTCCGGGCGGGGGCCCGGGGCCGCGAGTACGAGCAGGCGCTCGGCGCCGCGCTGACCACGCTGAGCCTCGCCCTGGCCGCGGCGGGCGACCTGCGGGACGCGCTGGAGCTGGGCGAGCGGGGGCTCGCGGCCGTCGGTCACTCGCGTCCCGCGCCGGGGGCGTTCCTCTTCCCGCACGTCCCGGTCGGGTTCGTGCTGCTGGACGCCGACCGGCCCGCCGAAGCGGAGCGCGTGCTGCAGGGCGGCCACGCGCTGGTGGAGGAGGTCGGCGCGCTGACGTTCCGGCCGTACTTCCCCGGCGTGCGGGCGCTCGGCGGCTTCCATTTCGGCGACTGGGAGTCGGCCCTCTCGCAGGCGGAGTCCGGGCTCGTCCTGGACGAGGAGATCGGCACCCGCTGGCTGTTCTTCGCCGAAACCGTGATCGGGCGGATCGCGCTGGCCCGGGACGACCTCCGGACGGCCGGGCGGATGGCGGCGGAGACCAGGCGGGTGCTGGACGGGCCGGACGCCCCGGAGTTCGCGACCGGCCGGGGCTGGGCACTGTGGATCGAGGCCCTGCTGCTGGAGGCCGGAGGCGAGGGGGACGCGGCGGCGCGGACGGCGATGCGGGCGTGGCGGGCGCTGGACGGCTGCCGGATGCTCGGCAACCGGCTGCCCGCCGTGGACGCGGTGCGGCTCGCGGTGGCGGCCGGAGACGCGGGGTCGGCCGCGGCGGTCGCCGAGGAGGCCGCGGCGTACGCCGGGCGCGCAGGCACCCCCACCGCCGAGGGCCTCGGCCTGCACTGCGCCGGCCTGGCCCGCGGGGACACCGGTGCGCTGGTGGCGTCGGTCGAGGCGTACCGGGGCGGGTCCCGCGGCTTCGAGCACGGGCTGGCCGCCGAGAGCGCCGCGGTGGCGCTGGCCCGCGACGGCCGGACGGCGGACGCGCGGCGGATGCTCGCCGAGGCGTTGGAACGCTACGAACCGCTGGGCGCACGGCGGGACGCGGCCCGCGCCACCGCCGCGCTCCGCGGACTCGGCGTGCGGCCGGGGGCGCGGCGGCGGCGCCCGGACCGCCCCGCGCACGGCTGGCAGGCGCTGACCCCGACGGAGCGGAAGATCGCCGCGCTCATCGCCGAGGGCCTCACCAACCCGCAGATCGCCGAGCGGGAGTTCATCTCCCGGTACACGGTGGAGACGCACCTGAAGCGCGTCTTCGCCAAGATGAGCGTCCGCAGCCGCACCGAGCTCGCCGCCCGGGTGCTGTCCGGTCCCGCGTTCTCGAGTTCCGAGTGACGCGCGCGGGGCGGGTCAGCGCGGGCCGACGGCGTCGTAGCGCAGGCCGCTGGAGGCGGTGCCGCCTCCGGTGCGCTTGGCGCGGGCCAGCCACAGGTGCACCGAGCCGTCGGTCCAGCGCGCGAGACGCCATTCCCGCACGACGCGGGCCCCGGCGCGGCCGACCTCCTCCTCGGGGATCTCCAGTCTCGCCACCCGTCCGGTGTCATTCTCCATCGTCCAGTCGAGGACCCGGCTGTGCCCGATCACCGGCACCGGCGTCCCGTCCCTGGTGGGCTGCTGGAGGGGGACGCGGCGCAGCCGGACGCTGTCCGGCCGCCCGTCGGCCGGGGCGGGGACGAGCGGCACCCAGTTCTCCGGCACGGTGGTGGCGAAGGTGTAGGTGAGCTCGGGAAGGCCGGGGACCTCGGCGCGCGGCGGGACACCGGCGCGCGGGACCTGGCCGTCCCGGTCGATCGGCTCGCCGGTGGCGCCGGTGACGGTCCGCTCGACCGCCCAGGCGAGGTTGGCGGTCTCGTCGCGCAGGAACCGGACCTCCTCGACGGGCGCCGAACTCTGCGTCGAGAACGTGGTGGGCGGCAGGACGAGCAGGGGCGTCGGCGGCCCGCCGCGCGCGGACGCGGGCCGGAACAGCCCCCAGCCGCGCCCGGCGGCGGCGCCGTAGGCCGCCGGGGGCACGAGGGTGCGGACGCCGAAGCTGTCGGTCACCACGAGCGAGCGGACGCGGGTGACCGATCCGCTCGGCACCTCCACCGGGACGACGAAGTGGTCGTTGGCGTACACGGTCGCGTACTCCAGCAGGACCATGCGGGCGAGGTCGGTGGTGCCCGCTCCGATCCGGCCGAGGTTGACGTCGGCGTCCTCCATCTGCCAGAACCGCGTCGCGGGCATGCCGGGGTAGGCGGCCACGGTCGGGACGACGACGAGGGTGCGGCGCTCTGAGTCGGACGCGGCGCCGAGCGCGGCGTCCGGGTCGTGGTCGAGCTGGTACCAGTCGAGCCGGTCGCCGTCGTACTCGGGCGCGGTCAGCACCGTCTCGCCGACGGAGTCGGAGGCGGCGGCCGCGAAGGCGTACTCCAGCCGTTCGCGCTGCCAGGCGCGGGCGCCGGCGCCCGGCGTGTCGACCAGCGGAAGGAACCCGTCGGGCGCGGGACCCTCCCCCGCCTGGAGCCAGGCCAGCCAGTCCGCGACGGCGGCGGCGACCGCCGCCGACAGCTCGGGCGGGACCGGCACCGTCCCCGGGAACCGGCCCCCGGCGTGGTCGCGCAGCACGTTGGTGCCGTGGGGCGCGCGTCCCGCCATGATCCGCAGGTAGCCTGCCGTCGCCTCGTCGGCTTCGGACGGACCGGCGGGCGGCGGGCTCGGGATGGGGTACCGCGCGACGACGGCCGCTCGCAGAGCGCCGGCGCCGTGCTCGGCGAGGAAGCGGAGCAGCTCCTGCCCGGTCTCGGCGGCCCAGCGCAGGTCGTGGGCCCCGGCGGCGTCCTCGGCCTCGACGGCCGACTCCAGCGGGCGGCCGGCGGGCAGCGGCGCCGCCGGCCCTCCCGAGGGCCCGTACCGGACCTCGGCGAACCGGGCGGACTCGACGTCGAGCCTGGCCAGCACCGGGGTCCCCGCGTCCTCGCCCTGGAACTCCCCGAGCTGCCACTGCCGGGCGAGGAGCCAGAGCGGGTCGGCGGTGCGGGCCTCCAGCGCCGGGCTGAGGTCCTCCGCGCGGGTGCGCGGTTCCAGCCGGCTCCAGGTGGTGATGGACGGGACGTGCTCGGGCTCGGCGGGCTCCGCGGCGGCCCGGGTGTCGGAGACGGTCATCGCGTTCCCTCCGTGGTGGCCGGCGCGGCGGCGGGGCCGTCCGGGGCCGCGGCGTCCGGGACGAAGTCGGTCGAGGTGCCCGGCTCGGCCATGTTCACCGGGAAGTAGGCGGCGGGCAGGATCTGCCCGATGTCGCCGAGCGAGTCGAGGTCGGCGGCGCGGGTCGTGGTCAGGATGAAGGCCCAGTTCAGCGCCTGGAGGACGGCGTCGGGGTCCCAGGTGGGCGCGTCGTCGGCGGGCACGGCGACCAGCACGGCCTGCGGCGCGGCGGCGCCGGGCGCGTCGTGCTCGAAGGCCAGCCCGGTCGTCTGCCGGGCGGCCGGGACGACCTCGGTCCACTCGTCCACGACGAGGCCGGAGACGGGCCGGGCGAGGTCGAGGTCCCCGATCGTGATCACCGCCATGGACACGACGTCGCCGTCCGGGGTGCTCTCCCCGGCCCACCGCTCGCCCGCCTTCCCGGGGAGCTGGACGGCGCGCGGCGTGGCGGGGACGGTGGCCGCGCCGGCGCCGGTCAGCGCCTCGGTGTAGGTGAGGACCTTCTGGAGGTTCGCCAGCTTCGGCCGCACCCGGGCGTACTTGGCCAGCCAGCGCCGGACGTCGTGCGCCGAACCGCCCTCCAGCTCGTTCCCGGCCGCGAGCGCGGCGGCGAGCGGGGCCGGGGCGGGCAGGGTGAGGGACTGCAGGACGGGCAGGTCCTGGCCGAACAGCGTCCGGAGCCGGGCGGTCTGGAACTCGCGGCGCCGGGCCGGGGCGGCCGCCGGGACGTCGAAGTCGGCCATGGCGCAGCCGCACGCCTCGGCGGTGCAGGTCAGCGGGCGCCCCCGGAACTCGGCGACCAGACGGCAGTGCGCCAGCCGGCGCTGCCGGAGCTCGGCCCGCGCCGACGCGGCCTGCTCCAGCACCTGCTGCTCGGTGCCGGACCTCGGCGGCGGGGCCACCGCGCCGAGCACGCCGAACCCGGCGGCGGTCCGCAGGGCCGGGCGCACCGCCGCGGCGGTCGCCCCGGCGAGGCCGGCGATGGCCGTGCCGGCGAGCTGCCAGGCGAAGTCGGCGCGGTTGCGCGTCCCCTGGTCGAACCCGCTCTCGGCGGCGGACCCGGGCCCGTCGAGGTCGGCGGCCTCCACCTGCCGCGACTGGGTGAGCAGCCGCCGCACCGCCGAGGCCGCCTCCAGGAACTCGGCGAGCGACACCTGGTCGTACGACCAGGCGGGGTCGCGCTCGAAGCCCGGCTCCAGCGCCCAGTCCTCGCCGATCTTGGAGGCGTCCCGGCGCGGCCAGGCGGCCGCCTCGATCCGCCGCTCCAGTTCGGCGCCGGCGTCCGGGGCGGCGCCCCGGACCGGGGCGGCGACGTGGTCGATGGCGGGGATCTGCAGGTAGTCGAGGCTCAGCGGCGGCTGGACGACGGTGCGCGTCCCGTCCGGCGAGCGCCAGGTGTTGCGCCACTTCACCCGCCAGTTCGGCGGCAGCAGCGCGGTGGCGAGGACGTCGGCGGGGGCCGCGGCGACGACCCGCGGCTGCTCGCCGACGGCGGCGCCCCAGCGCAGCCTGTCGAACCGGGCGTCGTGGTTGAACAGCAGGAGCACCCGGTGGGTGACCGCCGCGCCGCTGTCGGCCGTGCGGCAGAACTGGAGCTCCGGCGGGGTGCTCGCGCCGTGCGCGGAGGCGTCGAGGGCGGCGGCGGCCCGCGTGGCGTTGCCCTGGGCGATCTGGTGGACGCCCTCGGCGAGCAGCGCGTCCCCGACCGCGTCGACGGCGTCCGCGACGTCGTCGAGGACGTCCTCGACCGCCGTCCGGTCGCCGGGCGGGAGCGACGCGAGATCCTGCTCCAGGTCGCCCGCGCGGTACAGCCGGTGAAGCTCCAGCCCGTCGGTCACCGCGGTCGACTCGACGGCCGGTTCCGCGGTCCCCTCCGGCGTGACGGTGTGCGCGCGGACGGGCGCGGCGGCCCGGAACAGCGGCAGATGCTGGTCGAGGGGCCCGTCCGGGTGCTCGTGCAGGCCGCGTTCGAACCGGTAGCCGAGGAGCAGGCCGAGGGGCTGCCCGGCGCGGACGCCGGAGACGAGCTGCTCGGCCAGCCGCACCCGCCGCGAGGTCAGGTCGACGGCCAGCGGGTTCCCCGGCCCGTCGCGCCCGGCGGGATCATCGTCGGGCCGCGCGTCCGCGCCGCCGTGGGAGCGCCAGCCGCTGCGCAGCACCGCCGCGGTGACCGCCTGGCCGAGCGTCGGCGCGTGCACGTGCCCGGCACCGTCCGGGGCCGGGTGGAGCGGCCCCTCCGGGACGCCGTCGGGCAGCGGGACCTCCTCTCGGGCCACGGAGGGCGGCACCAGGTCGCAGACCCAGCCGTAGCCGCCGATGTGCGTCCCGGCGGCGTCTCCGGCGGGACGCTCCTGGACGAGCCGTTCCAGCCGGCGCGCCGGGAACGAGGTGATCCAGGCGTCCAGCCGGTGCGCGGTCAGGGCCAGCGTCCCCGCCACCTCGCGCTCCAGGCGCTCCGGGGCGACGTCGAGGTCCACCAGCCGGTCCAGCGCGTCGCGGAACTCCTTGATCCCGGCGGTGACGGCCGCGTGCCGCTCGTCGCCGGGCCGCTGCGCGGCGGCGAGGTAGTCGCCGACCGTCAGGGCCGGGTCGGTGCCGCCGCCGGGCAGCGGCAGCGGCCGCGCGAGGCGCCGCGCCAGCGTCGAGGTGACCTCGCGGGGGAAGATGTCCACCAGCTCAGGGTCGGGGACCTGCCCGACGCCCTCGATCAGCCCGGCCGCGTTGGAGTGCTCGCCCAGCAGCGCCGCTCGCAGCAGCCGCTGGAAGAGCGGCGCCGGCCCGGACGGCACGGGGACCTCGTCGGCGCGCAGCCCCGGCGCGGCCAGTTCCGAGAGGTACGCCCGGATCGCCGCCGCGTCGGCGCCCGCCACCGGCGTGCCCAGCCGGATCGACTTGTCGGCGAAGACCGCCAGGGCCAGCCGCGGGTCGTCGCCGGTCGCGAGCCTGAGGTCGGCGAGCAGCCGCCGGGTCGGCCCGGCGACCTGCTCGCGCCAGCCGCCGCCGAGCTCCAGGCGGGCGAACCGCCACAGCCAGGCGACGTACTCGTTGCCGAGCATGCCGCGCACCCGCATCTCGCGCGGGAGCGCGTCGGTGGCGAGGATGTCGAGCATGACGCCGTCGGGGTCGTCGAGGCCGGGGCGGATCCGCGGCACCGGCGACCGCGACCACACCCGGTTCATCAGCCGGACGAGCAGGTCGACCGCCCTGGCCTCCCCCGCGCCGCCGGACTTCCACCGGGCCATCGAGGCGACCGGCAGCACCCCGTAGACCTGGGCGCCGACGCGCAGCGCGGGCAGCGGCCCGTCGGGGTGGACGTGGGAGACGAAGTGCGAGCGGACGGCGGGCAGGTCGGCGGTCCAGCCCGCCTCAGCGCCGTCCGTCAGGTGGCGGACGAGGTAGTCGAGCCCGACCGGCCAGAGCAGCCGCCGCACCGCCGCCCCGGGACGGCGCAGGTCGTCGGCGCCGTTCGGGGCGCGGCCGAGCGCGGTGGCCGCCCCGGACGGGACGGGTCCGCGCCGTGTCCGCTCCAGGACGTCGCCGTCCCGGTGGGCGAGCGGGAGGCCCAGCGTGTCCGCGAGCAGTGCCGCCGCGGTCTCCGGGGGCGCCGCCGTCGCGGGGGCCCCGGTCACCCGCGACGAGAGCGCCGCCTCGCGCGACCGGGGCGCGTAGCCGCTGGACACGGTCTCGGTGTTGTTGGTCGGGGTGCCGGGCGGGACGAACCCGAGCCCGACCGTCGCGGCCTGCGCCTCCAGCAGCTCCGACAGGATCGTGGCGCCCCGCGCGGGGGTGGCGCGTTCGTCCACGCCGTACACGGCGAGGAACGCGACGTGCTCGGTGACGCCCTCGACGACGGCCGCCATCCCGGCGTCCACCGCGGCCTGGAAGTCGACGAGCCAGCGCATGCCCTCGTCGACCGGGGGGTCCTCGTCGGTGAGGGGGCGGGCGGCGTCGTCGCCGGTCCTGACGGGCGACGGGCCGACCGCCAGGTCGGGCCGTACCTCGTTGGGGAAGTCCGCCTCGATGGCCCGCCCCCCGGCGAAGCGGGCGAAGAAGCGCCAGCGGGTGGGCAGCGCCCGGGCGCGCGGCGCCCGCGTCCAGGTGCCGGTGCGTTCGAGGGGGCCGGGGAACTTTCCGGTGGTGTCCGGCTGCATCACCCGGGCGATC
Source organism: Actinomadura sp. NPDC049753 (assembly GCF_040674655.1). Lineage (NCBI taxonomy): Bacteria > Bacillati > Actinomycetota > Actinomycetes > Streptosporangiales > Thermomonosporaceae > Actinomadura > Actinomadura sp. NPDC049753. The sequence goes on from NZ_JBFARL010000038.1 coordinate 46,477, forward strand.
CAGGTGGCGCGGGGCGCGCCGTGGTACCGGACGAGCTCCTCCCAGGCGTCCGGCTCGCCGATCCGCTCCCAGTAACGGCGGCCTTCCCGCCGCTCCGCCGCGGTCAGCTCCGCCTCGTGCGAGTCGACGTGGATCTGGTCGGGGTAGACGCGGACGAGCAGCCGGGTGCCGTCGAACCTCGTCTCCAGGCGGACGGGCAGCAGCGTCACGGGGTACCGGGTGGACAGCGTCCATGCCGCGGCCGTGGCCCGCTCGGTCAGCGGTCGGGTCATCGGAGGGCTCCAAGGGCTCGCAGAGTTCCGGCGGTTCCGGCGAGGGCGTCCGGCTGCGGGTCGAGTGGCAGCAGGTCGCTCGCGTGCCGGGCGACGAGCGCGGGCCGCTGGAGGACGACGCGGGCCATGTCGGCGGCGTTGCGGCCGAAGACCGCGCCGTCCAGCGGCTCGCCGCCGAACCCGCCCGCGCCCGGCGACAGGAACCGCGCGTCCGCCGGGAGGTGGCCCCAGTGCAGGTCGTCCCAGTGGGCGCCCGACCAGGGCGTGCCCGGCACCCAGTCCTCGGGCGGGTCGTCCACGCCGAAGCGGGGCGCGGTGGGCTGCTCGCGCAGCAGGAAGAAGTACCCCGGCCTCCCGGCGGCCGGGTCGGCGTCGCCCCGGGCCCGCCCGGCGGTCAGCGGGAAGCCGAACAGCAGCAGGTCGGGGTCCAGCCGGGCGTGGAAGATCGGCGGGATGTCCGGGCCGGTGACGTCGCGCCGCCCGGCGGCCGTCCACGCCGCCGCGCGCATCGTGACGGCGGTGGCGGGGTAGCGGCGCAGCACCTCGCCGCGGACGACGAGGATCAGCGACTGCTCGTCCGGCCCGCCCACGGCGGTGAGGTGGGCGCCGAGCGGCCCGGCGCCCCACGCGGGGTCGGTGAACGGCGGGATGTCGGTCAGCGGGGCGCCGGCCGAGACCGCGTTCCGCACGTCCCAGAACTGCCGGAACCAGGTGTTGCGCGGGTCGGCGGGGAACTCCCGCCACAGCATCTCCCGGCTCGTCTCGTGGTTCAGGCCCACCATGAACGCCTCGATGAAGCGCGGGTTCGCGGCCAGCGCGGTCAGCGTCTCCGGCGCGACCTCCGGCAGGCCGGGGACGACGTTCTCCTGCGACAGGCCGCGCAGCAGCTCGTAGGCGGGCACGTTGAACGCGACGCCCGCGAGCAGCCGCCGCAGCGGGTCGCCGGTGTCGGGGATCGCCGAGGCGAGCGGCCCGTCGCCGAGCTTCAGGCCGTCCAGGACTTTGGGCGGCACCGTGTCCTCGGGCCTGAGCTGGTCGCGGACCGCCGTCGCCGTGGCGTCCACCGGGACGGCCTCCCCGCGCGCGTCCTGCGCCAGGGCCTGCGCCGGGGCCAGGTACTGCTGGTGCCGCAGCGCCGCCTTCATGAAGTCGTCGCCCATGGCGGCGCGGTCGGCGACGAGGCTCGGCCGCAGGTCGGCGAGCGCGACGCCGCCGCCCCGGACGGACGCGCCGGGCAGCCGGTCGACGGGACGCGACTCGCTCCAGCCGGTCGCGAACCCGTCCGGGTCGAGGTCGAACCCGATGCGGTAGGCGGCGTCGTTGCCGTCCGCGGTGCTCCCCACCCGGTAGACCAGCAGGTCGGGCCGGCGCGTGCCGCTGAAGTCGGCGACGACGATCCCGGCGCCGTGGTCCCAGCCGGCCTCCCGGTCCTCGGGGACGGGGACGGGCGCGCTCCAGCCGTCGAGGACGACGCCGCGGCGGTTCACCGTCCGGCCGATGCCGTACCGGGCGACGGTGCGGCCCCACTCGTTCCCGCCGGTCCACAGCACGACCAGGTCGGGCCGCAGGTCCCGGCCGAGGTCGGCGACGTCGACCGCCACGTCGCCGAGCCCGCCGACCGTGTAGGGCAGCGTCACCGTGTCGCCCCAGCCGCCGGTGACGGCGCCGTCGTCGGAGATCCGCCAGCCGATCCGGTAGCAGATCCTGTCGCCGGAGGTGTAGACGAAGACCAGCTCGGCCCGGCCGTCGCCGTCCAGGTCGGCGAGCGCGATGTCGGCGCCCCGGATGGACGCGCCGACCGGGTCGTGCACGGGGCGCGGCGCGCCCCAGCGGGCGGGCACGCCCTCGGCGTCGAGGTCGAAGCCGACCTGGTAGACGACGTTGCCGAGCACGTTGCCCAGCACCACCATGGCCTGCGCGCCGGACGCGGTGATCCGTCCCACCGCGACCGCCATCACCTCCACGTCGATGCCGCCGAGGTCGGGGCCGGTGCGGGCGGCGGAGAACCCGCCGAGCCGTCCCTCCGCGTCGAAGCCGTGCGCGACCCGGTGCCGGACGCGCCCGGCGCCGCCCTCGCGGGAGAAGTCCGCCACGATCAGGGACGAGAACAGGCCGACGCGGGCCGCCCACCGGTTCTCCTGAGGCGGGACGTCGGTGGGCGCGCCGGCGCCTCGCAGGTCCCGGGGGGCGCCGTGGTCGCTCCACTGGCCGTTGTGGTCGACCGACAGCAGCCGCCCGTCGGCGGCGACGGCGAACAGCTCGCTGTCGCGGCCGGGGCGCAGGACGACCGGGCCCGGCTGCCGGAGCGCGAGCCCGCCGGACGGCGGGCGCAGGCGCGTGCCGCTCCAGTTCCACTGGTCGGCGACGGAGTCGATCCGGCAGAGCGAGAGGTCGTTCGGATCGGCGTCGGAGGCGACGAGCACGCCGATCGTGGGGCGGCCCGAGAAGTCCTTGCCGCTCTGCCGCGCCACGGCCACCACGGACGTGCCGTCGTAGGGGCGCCACGCGTTCGCGATGGGGCGGAGGTCGCCGCGGGTGATGATCAGGTTCCCGTCGACGGAGGCGTACGCCATGCCCCTGAAGCCGTCGTAGTCGGGATAGGCGGCCGAGAGGTTGCCGTTGATGAGCGGCACGGTGCCGTCCCCGACGTTGAGGTTGGTCCACAGCGCGGCGCCGGTCCCCTGCCGGACGCACGCGTGGAGCCCGCCGAGGTTGGTCCTGACGTAGACGAATCCGCGGCCCCGGGTCGCGAGCGGGCCGACGGCCACCTCCTTGGGGCTGATCGTGGACGGCCTGCCGAGCGCCCGCCACGTCCATGCGGCGGTCGCGGGATCGAAGTCGCAGGCGTGCAGGCCGCCGTCGCCGCCGATCACGTAGACGCCGGTGCCGTGGGCGAGCGGATCGCTCCGGACGCCGTTCGGCGGGTACCCCCGGTCCTCCCACGCCCAGGCACCCGGCACCCGGTCCCAGCGCCGCTCCCAAAGCCGCCCGTCGGCCGTGCGGACCAGCACGCGGACCGGCCCGCCGTAGTCCAGCGCGGCTCCGGGGGACACCACTTTCTGGCCGCTGGGCGGCAGGCCGTGGTCGTACCAGAGCCAGCCGCCCTCGATCAGCCGCCGCTCGAACAGGTGGCCGTCGTTCGTCGCGGCGAAGAACCGGCCCTGCACCATGTCGCCGCCGGCGGAGGCGAGCGTCCGCGGCACGTCGTCGGACACGGCGGACACGTCGGCCGGGGCGCTCGCGGCGGCGATCGCGGCGCTGTGGGCAGCGTCCCACCAGGGGTCGGCCATCGCGGCGCGGATGGACGCCTCGTCCAGCGTCCCCAATGGCCGCCCGGTCACCTGCTCGAACGGGGCGCCGCCGGCGGGGACGTCGGCGGGCGGGACGGCCGTGTCGCCGGTCGCGAGCCGCTCCACGGCGGCCGGCGCGGCCCCCGCGCGCCTGGCCAGGGGGCCGCGCGGC
>NZ_JBFARL010000039.1:0-49438 GCF_040674655.1 Actinomadura sp. NPDC049753
CGGCCGCTGCCCGCGGCGCCTCGCCGGCCCGTCCGGCCGGTCCCGGCGCCGCCCGCGCCCGCGCTCTCGGACATCCTGCGCTGGGAGGTCGAGGCGCCGGGCACGCGCGCGCGGCGGTGAGGCCCGGCCCCCCGGAGGAGCCGGCGTCAGCGGGCCAGGCGGATCAGGATCCGGCACACCTCGTCGATGATCTCGGCCGCCTCCGCCTCGTTCTCCGCGGTGGCGATCTCCCGCCCGGCCTCGCCGATCACCGTCGTGAGCACCAGGCTCAGCACCTGCTCGGGACGTCCGGCGGGCGCGTCGCCGGACGGGCCGCGCAGCAGCTTGGTGTTCTGCGCGATCCAGTGCTGGGCGCGGCTGCGGCGCATCAGCGACGACCCGGACGGGCCCTCCCCGGCGAGGAACAGCCGGGCGGCCTCCCGCCGCTCCCAGCACACCCGCAGGTAGGCGCGGGCGCCCGCGATGAACAGCGCGATCGGGTCGGACTCGCCGTCCTTGCGGGCGGCGGACACCGCCTGCGCGGCGCTCGCCTCCTGCTCCTCGGTGAGGTCCTCCCAGAGCGCCACGTACAGGCCGGCCTTGCCGCCGTAGTGGTGGTAGAGGCTGCCGACGCTGATGCCGGACCGCTCCACGATCTCGGCGATGCCCGCGTCGGCGTAGCCGCGGTCGGCGAAGACCCGCAGCGCCGCGGTCAGCAGCGCCTGGCGGGTCGCGTCGGCGCGGGCCCACTGGCGGCTCGCGCCGCCCTCGGCTCCGGCGCCCTCACCCGTGCCGTTCGCCCGCTCGTCGCCGGCGCGGCGCGCCCTGCTCGTCCGCATCCCCCCATTGTTTCAGGCCGGGCCGCCCTGGTGGGCTCAGTACCAGTTGTGCGCCTGCCACCAGTCCCAGGCGAGGCACGGGTCCTTGTAGCGCGCCTTGATGTAGCCGAGCCCCCACGCGATCTGGGTGGGGGAGCTCGTGCGCCAGTCGGCGCCCGCGCTGGCCAGCTTGGAGCCCGGCAGGGCCTGGGGGATGCCGTAGGCGCCGCTGGAGGGGTTCTCGGCCCGCTCGTTCCAGCCGCTCTCATGGTTCCACAGCGTCAGCAGGGACGGCCAGCACCGGCCCCATCCCTTGAGCTCGTTCATCTTCTTCCCGTACGCCTTGTTCTGCCCGGCGCTCGGGTTCGACTTGGCGAGCCGCTCGCGCTCCTGCTGGGCCTTGAGCTTCGCCCGCGCCGCCGCGTCCCGCTTGGCCTTCTCCTTGAGCCGCTTCAGCTCGCGCTGGTGCTCCTTGTAGGCGCGCTCCTTGGCGACGGCGACCGCGTCGGCCGCGACCTTGTCCATGTCGGACGCCGAGGTCAGCTTCGCGAGCATGTCGTTGGTGGACAGCCCCGCGCTCGCGGCCTTGGGCGGCTCGCCGGCGTCGTCGACGAAGCTGCCGAGGTCGACCACCGTCAGCGCGCCGCCGAGCGCGCCGATCGCCACGATCGTGATGGTGACGTTGCTGGTGAGCACCCGCCGAACGCGGCGCCCGCCCTCGCGCGGCTCCCGGAGGGCCTCCAGCTCCTCGTACGGGCCGCGGGGGTCGTCCGGCTCCGACGGATCAGGCCCGTGGGGTCCTCCCGCGCCGCGGGCGTCGGCGGACGTGCGCGGCTCCGGCACGCGCGCGGCGCGCCTCGTGCCGGCCCTCCTGGAGCCGCGACGGCCCCCCGCGCTCCCCTGAGCGCCTCCGGCTTCCTCGGCGGGACGTCTGCGTGTGCCGTGACTCTGTGGCATAGGAGAAGACTGCCTTATCGCCCGGGTGTGGTGCTCTCGAAGAGCAAGTACGCAGGCCGGACGATACCCGGTTCACCCGTCCCGTCGTCCACGGCCGCGTTCCCCGCCGGGGTTCAGCAGTTCCACGTCGCCGGCGGCCAGGCGCGCGGGCTGCAGCGCCTCGAACAGCTCGCGGTGCATCCCGTCGAACGCCGCGAGCGCGCCTCCGGGCGCCTCCAGCGCCATGCTCACCTCGTTGGCCCGCTCCCGTCCCGCCGCGGTGATCTCGACGAGCGTGGCGCGCCGGTCGCGGGGATGCGGGGTCCGGCCGACGAGCCCGCCCGCCTCCAGCTGGTCCACGGTGAGCTTCACCGTCGTCGGGTGCATCATCAGGATCCGGCCGAGCGTGCTCAGCCGGGCCCGCCCGTGGACGGTGAGGGCGAGCGTGGTCAGCAGGAAGTAGCCGGTCCGGGTGAGGTCCAGCCGCTTCAGCTCCACGTCCAGGGCCTTCTTGAGCAGCTGGTTGAGCCGCCCGACCGAACAGATCGCCAGGAACGGCCACGGGTCGCCGAGCAGCCCCTGGCCCTCCCAGCGGTCGCGCACGCCCATGACCAGCGGGTCCACGCCGTCGTTCATCTCGTCTTCTACGCCTCGTCGCGCCTCGGTCTGCACCGGCTGATCGTAGCTTCGGACAAAACCAGATGTAAGTACTCGCTTCTTAGACCTTCTTCCAATAGAGTGCCTCAAATCACAGGCGGAGCCCGTGTGCTCTGGAGGGTGCGCGGAGTCGCCTGTGGTACCGGTCTCGGCCGAGACCGCTGTGGCGCGCGAACGACCATGACGAGGGCGCCCCCGCGGTACCGGCAGGATCCGGTGTTTCGGATGGGCGCCGACGTCCGAGCACGAAGGAGGCTGGAGTGACCCTTCTCAACCCCGCCCCGGGGGAGGGCACCGGCTGATGGCCCTGAGCCTGACCAAGGCCCCGGACCTGGCACGCAGACGCGTCGAGAGAGCACTCGACGAGACCGGACTGCTGTGCGTGACCCTCCTGGAGGGGCTGCGCCGCACCTGGGACCTGCGCCAGTGGTGGGGCGAATTCGTCGAACAGTGCTGGTTCCTCGCACGCGTCACGAGCGTGCCGGTCATGCTCATCGCGGTGCCGCTCGGCGCGACCATCTCGCTCCAGGTCGGCGACATCGCCCGGCAGCTCGGCGCGCAGTCGGGCACCGGGGCGCTGCTCACCGCGGCGATGATCCAGCAGGTGGCGCCGCTGGCCGCGGCCCTGCTGGTCTCCGGCGTGGGCGGATCGGCCATCACCTCCGACATGGGGGCCCGCAACATCCGCGACGAACTCGCGGCGATGGAGGTCATGGGCATCAACCCGATCCACCGCCTGGTCACCCCCAGGCTGTGGGCGGCGAGCACGGTGTCCGGACTGCTCTGCTCGGTGGTGATCCTCGCGGGCGTCATCGGCGGGTACTACTTCAACGTCATCCAGCAGGGCGTCAGCCCCGGCGCGTTCTTCGACGGCGCCACCACCCTGCTGCAGTTCTCGGACCTGATGATCACGCTGTTCAAGGCGTGGGTGTTCGGATTCATCGCCGCCGCGGTCGCCTGCTACATGGGCATGAACTGCGACTACGGCCCCGTCGGCGTCGGCCGCGCGGTGAACCGGGCCGTGGTCGTCACCTCGATCGTGGTGTTCGCGACGAACTACATCCTCACCATGATCTACCAGGTCCTCTTCCCCCCGAGGTTCTGATGGTCGCCATATCCCCCGTCCGCAAGCTGGGCCGCGCCGTCAGGGGCCGCACCGCGGGCCTCGCCGCGTCGGCCGACCTGCCGGTGTTCCTCGGCCGGGTCCTGTACCACCTGCTGTTCGACATCATCATCCGGCGCAAGTACGGCAAGACCCTCGCCAAGCAGGTCAGCGACATCACCGTCGGCGTGGGCGCGCTCGTCATCGGCGGCGGCATGATCTTCGTGATCGCGACGATGTCGCTCGCCACCGGCGCCATGGTGGGCCTCCAGGGCTACCCCGGTCTGGAGCGCATCGGCGCCGAGGCGTTCACCGGCCTGGTCGCGAGCTACTCCAACGTCCGCGAGGTCACCCCGATCATCGCGGGCGTCGCGCTGGTCGCGCAGGTCGGCACCGGGTTCACCGCCGAGATCGGCGCGATGCGGATCTCGGAGGAGATCGACGCGCTGGAGGTCATGGGCATCAACTCGCTGGCCTACCTGGTGTGCACCAGGGTCGCCGCGGGCGTCATCGCCCTGGTGCCGCTGTACCTGGTCTCGCTGTTCATGGCGTTCTTCGCCACGAGGTTCATCACGATCCAGTACTTCGGCCTCTCACCCGGCATCTACGACTACTACTTCCACCTCTACCTGCCGCCGATCGACGTGTTCTACAGCGTCATCAAGGTCGCGGTGTTCGCCTTCATCATCATGTTCATCCACTGCTACCGCGGCTACTACGCGGCGGGCGGCCCGGTCGGCGTCGGCGTCGCCGCCGGCCGCGCCATCCGGGAGTCGACCATCCTGATGATCCTGATGAACCTGGTCCTGTCGTACATCTTCTGGGGCCACGGCAGCACGGTGAGGCTGACCGGATGAGCGACGAATCAATGTCGAGCCGCTCCCGGACGGTCTTCGGGCTGGTCGGGGCGGGCGTCATCGCGGCGGCCGCGGCGTTCGTCGCGGTCGGCTCCACCCCGTCCCACGCGGGCTCCACCTACTACGACGCGACGTTCGGCCGCGCCGGGCAGGGGCTCGACCCCGGCAAGTCCGACGTGAAGGTCCGCGGGATCGCGGTCGGGGCCGTCGAGACCGTCAAGCTCGACCGCAACGGCAGGGTCACCGTCCGGCTCCGGGTCGACAAGGGCGTCAAGGTGGCCGACACGGCGGTCGCGACGGTCGAGCCGGTCTCGGTGTTCGGCCCGAAGGACCTCGCCCTCGACCTCGGCGCGCACGAGCTCACCGGCCCCTACCTCAAGGACGGCGGGCGCATCGCGAAGACCAACGACCCGCAGGAGCTGTCGGACACGGCCTGGCCCACCTACCGGCTCACGCGGGCGATCAACCCCGACGACGTGGCGACGATCCTGCACACGTTCGGCGCGGGGCTCTCCGGTCAGGGGCCGGCGCTGCGCCGCACGATCGACAACGGCGCGATCGTCGTCGACGCGACCTACAAGGACCGGGCCGCGATCCAGTCGCTGCTGAACGACATCAACGGCCTGTCCGGGACGTTCGAGTCGCGCGGCGACACCCTCACCCGGTTCGCCGGGGACTTCAACCGGCTCTCCCAGGTCGTCAACGAGAAGCCCGACAAGGTCACCCAGCTGCTGGACGAGTCGGCGCGGCTCGGCCAGACGGTCGGCACGAACCTGGAGCAGCACGGCCGCAACCTCGGCAAGATCATCGACTCGGGCGGCCAGGTCGTGCGCGTGTTCAACGGGCAGCGCCGCAACGTCCCGGTGCTCCTCGACAGCCTGACCGGGTTCTTCGGCCTGCTGGCGCAGATCATCCGCATCCCCGGCCCGGAGGGCACCCTGATCGCCCAGGCACGCGACGACCTCCCGCTGGACATCTGCCAGATCCTCATCGACGTCTGCCCGGTCAAGCCCAAGACGACCGCGTTCGACGTGCCGCTCCCCGGCGCGGGCGGCCATCAGGGCGGGCAGCGCCGCACGGCGACGGGGACGCGGCCGTGAGCCCGCGGCTGCGCGGCAAGACCGCGCGCGGGCCCGAGTACACCACGATCCTGAAGTTCGTGGTGTTCGTGGCGGTGACCGGGCTGCTCACGTTCTACATCGGCCAGCAGATCCTCGGCACGAGCTTCAAGTCCCGCTACCGGCTGTCCGCGACGTTCGACGACGTCACCGGCCTGCTGGAGGGCGACGACGTGAAGGTGGCGGGCACGCCCGTCGGCCAGGTCGAGAGCATCAAGGTGGTGCGCGGCAAGGCCGTGGTGAAGATGGCCGTCGACAAGGAGGTCCGGCTGCCCTCCGACTCCACCGCCGCGATCCGCTGGCGGAACGTGATGGGGCAGCGGGTCGTGTACCTGGAGCCCGGGTCGAGCCAGGGCAGGCTGGGCGACGGCGACCGCGTCCCGCACACCAGGTCGGTGGTGGACCTCGGCGCCATCGTCAACAGCCTCGGCCCGCTCACCCGCAACCTGGACCCGAACCAGCTCAACAAGATCCTGTTCGCCTTCTCCCAGGCGCTGGACGGCAACGAGCAGAACATCTCGCTGCTGACCGAGAACCTGGACCTGCTGCTGCAGACGTTCGCGGCCCGGAAGAAGACGATCAAGGGGATGATCGACGACTACGAGACGGTGAGCGACGCGATCGCCACCCGGGACCGGCAGATCGCCGCCAGCGCCGACAACCTGGAGTCGCTGACCCGGGTCTTCGCGAACAACCGCAAGCTGCTGGAGAGCGCGGTCGTGGAGGTCGCGGGCGTCACCACCAACCTCAACCAGGTGCTCGGCGGCAACGACGCGCAGCTCGCCCGCATCATCGCCAACCTCGGCAGGTTCAGCGAGACGTTCCGGCTGAACGTCGACCAGCTGGAGAAGATGGTGCAGCAGCTCCCGCTGACCCTCCGGCAGTTGTTCGCGTCCGCGAACGGCGGCCACTACCTGCGCACCAACGCGCTCTGCCTGAACGTCGTGCAGGGCCCCTGCCCGTTCCCGATGGAGCTGCCGAGGTCGCCCGGCGCGGGGCAGCCCAGCAAGGACGACCTCACCAAGCTCAGGAAGATGCTGACGGGGGGTGGCGGCTGATGGCGCTGAAGTCGCTCCGCGACGTCAACCACAAGATCGTCGCGATCGTCACCCTGACCGCGCTCGGCGCGGGCTGCGTGTTCGCGTTCGCCCTCGGCCAGCTGCACCTGCTCGACCGCGGCTACACGATGAGCGGGGAGTTCAGCGACACCGCCGGGCTGAAGAAGGGCCAGGACGTGCGGGTCGCCGGGGTGAAGTCCGGCCGGATCACCTCCGTGGAGCCCGACTTCGCCCACGGCAGGGTCATCGTCTCCTGGCACGTGAACGCCGGCATCGACCTCGGCCCGAAGACCCGCGCCGACATCCAGACGACGACCCTGCTCGGCGGCCGGTACCTGCGGCTGTCCGGCCCGGTCTCCAAGCCCTACCTGGCCGACGTGCCGGAGTCGCGGCGGCGGATCCCGCTGTCGCGCACGAGCGTCCCGTTCACCGTGCCGGAGGCCCTGGAGGGCGCGCAGAACATCGTCGGCAAGCTCGACCAGCGCAGCGTCGACAAGCTCCTCACCGAGATCAACAAGATCAAGTCGCCGGGGGCGGTGAAGCTGGGCCGCATCCTGGCCAACATCCAGGAGCTGTCCCGGACGCTGAACGACTCCTATCCGGAGATCCAGCGGCTGATCGAGAACAGCAAGACCATCACCGGGACGCTGGCGAGCAAGGACCAGGAGCTGCGTCAGATCATCGACGCCAGCCAGGTGCTGCTCCAGTCGCTCGTCCGGCGCCGCAACGAGCTGGCCGCGGCGATCGGGCAGGGCAGCCGGACCGTCCGGACGCTGTCCAACGTGATCTCCAGGAACCAGAAGGAGCTCGACACCCTGCTGGACAACCTGCACCTGCTGACGACCCGGCTCGCGCCCAACATGGACGCGCTGAACACCGACTTCTCGCTGCTCGGCCCGACGTTCCAGCAGGTCGCCAACCTCAAGGGCAACGGCCAGTACATCGAGGGCCTGCTCACCGGGCTCGGCCCGCTGCAGCCGGCCGGTCCGATCTCCACGCGGCGACCGCAGGGAGGCAACTGATGAGCGGCGACACGGGGGAACGGCCCCCCGGAGGCCCCGGCTCCGTCCCCGGGCGCGGCCGGCTGCGCGGCGTGGCCGTCGCGCTCGGCCTCGCCATGACCGCCTCGCTCGGCGGCTGCTCGCTCGCCCCGTCCGCGGGCGGCGAGCGCACCATGGTCGTCTACGTCCCGAAGGCCCGCTCCTTCTACAAGGAGTCGAAGGTCAAGGTGATGGGCGCCGACGTGGGGCTCGTCGACAAGGTCGAGAACCAGGGCGACCGGGTGAAGGTCACGTTCCACCTGCGCCGGGACGTCCCGCTGCCGAAGGGCGTGCAGGCCTCGATCGTCCCGCTGAACCTGATCGGCGAGCGCAACCTCGTCCTGCATCCGGCGTGGAAGCCGGGGGAGGCCAAGGAGACCGCGGACGTCATCCCGATCGAGCGCACGCACGTGCCCGTCGAGGTGGACGACGCGCTCAGCTCGTTCACCAACCTGGCCAACGCGCTCGACCCGACCAAGATGCAGACCGCCCTCGGCACGGCCGCCGACACGGTGAAGGGCAACGGCAAGGAGTTCAACGCGACCCTCGAGCAGAGCGCCCGCCTCGTCGAGAACGTCGCCGGGCAGGACAAGGAGCTCATCGAGGTCGCGCAGAACCTCAGCCGGCTGGCCGGCGTGGTGCGCGGGCGCGAGCAGATCCTCGGCACGATGATCCGCGACTTCGGCACCGCGAGCCAGGTGCTGAGCTCCGAGCGCGGCGAGCTCCAGCAGCTGATCAGCGGCATCCTGGAGCTGGCGAAGAACGGCGACAAGCTGCTGCGCAAGTACAAGGGGAACCTGCCCTACGACCTGGCGGTCCTCACCCGGACGGCCCTGATCCTCAAGGGCAACGCCAGGGAGCTGGCGCAGCTCATCCGCGTGCTGCCCGGCATCAGCGACGCGCTCATCGGCGGCTACAACCCGAAGAACAAGTCGCTGCAGATCCGGTTCGCCACGGACGCGTTCCTGCGGACCTGGCTCAAGGGCCTGATGAACTCCGACGACGTCGACTGCCCGCTGCCCGCACCCAACTCCAACTGTCCCTGGCAGAACGGAGGCAACTGATGGGCAGGCCCCTCATCGCCGGACAGCGCCGCGTGGCTGTCGGACGGCGCCGCGCGGCTGCCGGCGGCCGGCTGCTGCTGGTGCTCGTCGCGGCCGCGGCCCTCGCCGTCTCCGGCTGCTCCTACAAGACGGCGGGCGCGCCGAAGGGCGGCCTGACGCTGACCGCCACGTTCGACGACGCGCAGGGCCTCGTCGCGGGGCACAGCGTGAAGATGTCCGACATCACGATCGGTACCGTCACGAAGGTCGAGCTCGCCGGCTACCGGTCGAAGGCGACGCTGGCCATCAAGGACGACGTCAAGATCCCGCGGGGCACCCGGGCCGAGATCAAGGTGACCTCGCTGCTCGGCGAGAACTACGTGGACCTGCAGATGCCGCCCGGCGCGAGCATGGACCGCGGCCCGTTCCTGGCCACCGGCGCGGCGATCACCGACACCAGCGTCCAGCCGGCGTTCGAGCAGGTCGTCGGGCAGGCCGGACCGCTGATCCAGGCCCTGGCCGGGGACGACGTCGCGACGGTCGTGAACGCGGGCGCCACCGCCCTGGACGGCAACGGGCAGAAGCTCAACAAGACGATCGCGCAGGTGAACGCGCTGCTGGGGATGTTCGCCGAGCAGCGCCGCGAGCTCGGCGAGTCGGTCGACCGGTTCGCCCGGCTCGGCCGGTCCCTCGCCAGGGGAAGCGACGCCCTGAACGAGACGCCCGCGCAGCTCGAACGCACCACGCGGCTGCTGAACAAGGACAAGTACAAGATCATCGAGATGGTCGACAAGCTCACCAAGACGGCTCACGAGCTGAACGACAAGGTGCTGGAGGGGCGGATCCAGCGGTTCCGCTCGCTGCTGCGCGACCTCGACCCCGTCCTGCAGCAGCTCGGCAGCAACCGCAAGCGGCTCACGGCGCTGGTGGACGGCCTGGTCGAGTTCACCGACAAGCTGCCGCGGGCCACCTACGACGGCCAGTTGCTGCTGTACCCGCTGCTGCGGATCGTCTGGCCGGACGGGACGCCGATCTTCCCGGGCCTCGGCCAGAGCCCCAAGAAGAAGAAGGCCGGGACGCCGGAGATCCCCAAGCAGCTCCAGGGCGCCCTTCCGGACCTCGACAAGATCCTGGAGCCGCGCGGATGAACAGACGGCTGACGATCAACCTGGCGGCGTTCGGCGTGCTCGCCGCGGTGATGGTCGTGTGGGCGTTCAACAACGTCGTCCGCTTCGACTTCATCGACCGGCCGTACCACATCACCGTGGAGTTCGAGTCCTCGCCGGGCCTGCACCCGAACTTCGAGGTCGACTATCTCGGCCTGCGGGTCGGCAAGATCGACTCGGTGAGGCTGGAGAAGGACAAGGTCGTCGTCCGGCTGGACATGGAGCGCGGCGTCAAGATCCCGCAGGGGGTCACCGCCGCCGCGGCGCGCAAGTCCGCGGTGGGCGAGCCGGTGGTCGAGCTGACGCCGGGGCCGGGCAGGTCCGGCGCCCCGCCGATGAAGCCCGGCACCGTCATCCCGGTGTCGCAGACGAAGGTCCCGCCGAAGTACGGCGACCTGTTCGGCGCCGTCATCGACACCCTGAAGGCGATCGACCCCGACGACGCCAAGGTGCTCACCCAGGAGCTGGCCGCCGGATGGGCCGGGCGCGAGGACTCGCTCCGCCAGATCATCAACGGGAGCGACGACCTCACCCAGACGTTCGCGCAGAACACCGAGCTGCTGGACGGGCTGACCAACGACCTCGGCCGCATCACCCACGTGCTGAACCAGAACCGCGGTTCGCTCGGCGCCGGGATCGACAACCTCGCCGCGCTCATGGCCGCGCTCAGCCAGGTGCGCGGGCAGATCGCCGAGCTGCGCGACCGCGGCCCCGGCCTGCTCGCCACCGTCAACGACCTGCTCGACCAGACCGGTCCCGACTTCGGCTGCGCCGTCGACATGCTCGGCAACCTCGGCATCGGAAGCTACGACCCCGACTACCTCGACGACCTGCGCAAGACGCTCGCGGTGGCGCCGCAGCTCAAGGTCGTCCTGGACAACGTGATCGGAAGGGACCAGGGCCAGCCGGTCCTGAACGTCGTCTTCCAGGTCACGCTGAAGAGGCTCGCCACGCTGGAGTACAAGTACCCGCGCGCGCAGCCGGCGGTGAACCGGATTCCGACCTGCCCCGGCGGCCGCACCCCGGCGGTGACCAAGCAGAAGCCCTACAAGGCGAAGAACCCGGGCGAGACGATCCCCACCCACGATCCCGCCCTCCAGCGGAACGTGCAGGCCAGGAAGGCCGCGAACGAGAGCGACTCTCCCGGCGGACCGCCGATCTGGCTGGTGTACGTTCCCCCGATCATCGCCCTTCTGGTGCTGATCAGGGTCATGATGGGCTCGGTGCCCGTGGTGTCCCGCCTTTCCCGACTGCGTCGGGGCAAGGACTGACCCCAACCCGAGGAGTATCCGAAGTGACAGCCAAGACCACCAAGGGCGGGTCCGACGAGGTCGAGGCGGTCCCGGCCGAGGAGGCGGCGCCCGAGACGACCGAGGCCGCGGAGCCGGAGGCCGCCGGGCGGCCCGCCCGGCCCGCCGCCAAGCGCAAGCGCCGGGTGCGGGTCATCGAGGTCATCGACGACGAGGACCTCGACGAGGTTCTGGAGGCGCTCGACGCCGAGGACGAGGAGGCCCCGGACGAGGCTCCGGCCCGTCCGGCCGGGCCGGCGGCGAAGCCCGCGGCCACGGCCCCCGCCGAGCCCGCCGCCAGGCCCAAGCCGCGCCCGACCCGCCTCGAACCGCCGGAGGACGAGGTCGAGGAGGAGACGCCGAAGAAGGCCCCGGCACGTCCGAGCGCCGCGGCCTCCTCGCCGGACCGGCCGGGCGTCTTCGGTCTCGGCATGGTGCAGGCGGTCGTGGTGGTCGTCCTGGTCGCGCTGCTGGCGAGCCTGGCGATCTGGCAGTGGACGAGCGCGAGCTCCCTGTCGTCCAAGCAGGACGAGCGGGACGCCGTGAGCGAGGTCGCGTCCGCCTACGGCGACGTCGCGCTCAACTACAACGCGCAGAACTACCAGACGCAGATGGACAAGGCCCAGAAGCTCATGGGGGGCGACCTGCTGGAGAGCTTCAAGAACACCACGCTGCCCAGCCTCGGCGAGACGTTCAAGAACAACCCCGAGCTGTCGCTGACGTCCAAGACGAACCAGGTCTTCGTCGGCAGCGTGGACGGCAGGTTCGCCACGGCCGTCGTCATGGTCGACATCGACGTCCGGACCAAGGAGGGCGCGACCGCGGCCCCCGCGACGCTGCTCCGCCTCGCCCTGGCCAAGATCGACGGGACGTGGAAGGTCACCAAGCAGTACGCGTCGGGCGTCAACGACCAGAACCAGAACCAGCAGAACCAGCTGCCGGCCGTCCCGAGCGGGGGCGCGTCGAAGTCGCCCGCGGCGGAGAAGAGCGGCAAGCCGAAGAACTGAGCCCGCGAGGCCCGAGCGAGCGCCCCGGCACGGAAGCCGTGCGGGGCGCTCGCGCGTTATGCGGACGACGGTGTTGTGCGGCTGACGGGCGGCCGGACGGAGGCGGGGGCATCATGTCGATCGTGACGGAGCAGGACGGGCAGGGCACGGCCGTCCCGGACGCGCTGGTGCACGAGTTCGGCGCGCTGCTGGGCGCGGCGTCGGTGCTGGAGCGGATCGCCGGCCGCGAGCTGGAGCGCCGCTGCGGCATCCGGCACGCGGTCTTCGAGGTGCTGCTGAGGCTGTCCGGCGAGGGCGGCGACTGCGCGGTGTCGATGGGCGGGCTGGCCGGCGAGCTGATCCTGACCAGCGGCGGCATGACCCGCATCGTCGACCGGATGGAGGAGGCCGGGCTCGTCCGCCGCGAGCCGGCCCCGGACGACCGGCGCCGCCAGAACGTGGCGCTGACCCCGGCCGGCCGGGCGAAGCTGGACGAGGCCCTGCGCGTGCACGCCGAGACGCTCCGCGCGCACTTCGCGGGCCCTCTCACCGAGGAGCAGCGCCGCGTCCTCGTGGACGCGCTGCGCGTCCTGCGCACCACCGCCCGCGAGGAACTCGGCGACCTGCGTTAGCCCGGTGCCGGGCACCGGTTTCCTGACTGGCGTCGTGTTGCCCTTCTGCGAGCACTGATAAGAGCGACACGGCAAGACGACACGGCGACTTCGCCGTCGACCGGGTCGACCTCGCGGACACCGCGCTAGCGGGAGTAGTGCTCGACGACGAGCTGCTCGTCGCAGACGATCGGGATCTCGGCGCGCTCCGGCAGCCGGGCGAGCCGGGCGGCGAGGGCGTCGTGCCGGACCTCCAGGTAGGGCGGGACCTCGGCGGCGTGCCCTCCGGCCGCCGCGACCTGGAACGGGACCATCGCCCGGCTCCGCTCGGCCACCGTGATGACGTCGCCGGGCCGCAGCCGGTAGGACGGGCGGTCCACGCGGCTGCCGTTCACCAGCACGTGGCGGTGCACGACGAACTGGCGGGCCTGGTAGATCGTCCGGGCGAAACCGGCGCGCAGGACGAGCGCGTCCAGGCGGCGTTCGAGGTCGACGAGCAGGGCCTCGCCGGTCTTGCCGCCCGTCCGGGCGGCCTTGTCGAAGGCGTTGCGGAGCTGCGCCTCGCGGATGTTGTACTGCGCGCGGAGCCGCTGCTTCTCGCGCAGCCGGACCTTGTAGTCGCTCTCCTGCTTGCGGGCGCGGCCGTGCACGCCGGGCGGGTAGGGGCGCGCCTCGAAGTACTTCACGCTCTTCGGCGTCAGCGGGATGCCGAGGGCCCGCGAGAGCCGCACCTTGGGACGGGGGTTGTTCATCACGCTCCTTAATGGTTAGGTAAGCCTAAGTTAGGTAAGCCTAACCTGAAACGTCAAGGAGGCACGGTGCCGCGAGCGGAGACCACGCAGGCCACGCACACCATCCAGGGCCCCACGGCCGCGGAGCGCGCGCGGACCCTCGCCTACGGCGTCGCGGACGGCGTGCTCGTCGCGCCGGGCGTCCCCCACGCCCCCGTCCCGGCGCACACGACCGACCGGGACGGCCGGCCGCTGCTGCTCGTCCGGGCGGACGCGCCCATCGCCGCGGCCCTGGCCGGCGAGGACGACGTGCCCGCCACGCTGCGGATCAGCGACGTCGCTCCGGTGCCGCTGCCGGACCGCGTCCGGGGCCGGGCCCGGCTGCACGGCTGGCTGAGCGAGGTGCCGGACGGAGAGCTGCGCGCCGCCGTGCTGCGCCTCTCCCACGCGCACCCGCGGCCCGAACTGCTCGACCTCGGCGCCGGGCGGGGCGGCCGCCGCGAATGGACGGTCCTCGCCCTCGACGTCGCCCAGGTGGAGATCGACGACGCCTGGGGGAGCGCCGCCCTGGAGCCGGAGGAGTACGCCGGCGCCGCGCCCGACCCGTTCGTCGCCGTCGAGGCGGGCATCCTGACGCACCTGGACTCCGCCCACCGCGCCGAACTGCCGCGGCTGCTTCCGGAGTCCGTCCCGCCCGGACCCGTCCGCCCGCTCGGGCTCGACCGGTACGGCATGTGGCTGCGCTGCTCGGCGCCGCCGCCGGACGTGCCGTCGTCGTTCGACGTGCGGCTCCCGTTCGCCGAGCCCGTCAGTGATCTCCACGGTCTGCGGAGCGTGTACCGGAGGCTGTTCGCCAGGGCGACCCCGTAGTACGGGGGGAGGCGGTACGTACAAACCCCGCCGAATGCCAGTGATCTCCCGGATGGCGGGCGGGCCCCCGCCCGGGCGATGATCGAGTCTCCGGTCGAGGACGCCGCTTCATTCCCCGGCCGGACGGCCTCGACCGCCGGTCCGCCCCTGCGGGGTGGGCGGGCCGGCGGCGAGACGGTACCGGCCGGCCGGGGACGCGGCGCCTTCGGCCGGGCCGGTGGTCCGGCGCGGTGCGAGCACGAGCATGAGCAAGGGGGCGCACCGGGCCACTGGTCGCGATTGGCCGTTTCCGCCGCGCCGATCCCGCCGCACGCTGGGAGCATGACCGCACATCACCCGCAGACCCGAGCCGTGCACCCGCCCGTGATCGTGCCCGAGGGCAGCCGCCCGCTCGGCGTCCCCATCTACCAGGGCCACCTGTTCTCCTTCGACGCCTCCGACGCGCTGGCCGCCGCGTTCCAGGGCCCCGACGAGGCGTTCTTCTACGCCCGGATGGCCAACCCGACCGTCCGTGCTCTGGAGCAGGCGCTCACCGAACTCGAAGGCGGCTCCGGCACGCTCGCCACCGGGTCGGGCATGGGCGCGGTCAACGCGGTGCTGACGGGACTGCTCCGCAGCGGCGACCACGTCATCGCGCAGGCAGCCCTCTACGGCGGAACCCACGCGCTGCTCCAGGACCTCGCCGCCCGATGGGGCGTGGAGGTCACGTTCGTCTCCGGCGACGACCCGGCCGAGGTGCGGGACGCGCTCCGCGACACGACGAAGATCCTCTACCTGGAGACGGTCGCCAACCCCACCACCCACGTGACGGACCTGCCCGCGCTCACCGAGGCCGTCCGCGGGACGGGCGTGCTGACCGTCGTCGACAACACCTTCGTCCCGCTCCTGTGCAGGCCCATCGAGCACGGGGCCGACATCGTCGTCCACTCCACGACGAAGTACCTCGGCGGCCACGGCGACACGATCGGCGGCGCCGCCGTCTTCGCCGACCCGGCCGTCCACCGGCGGGTCTGGGAGCACGCCGTCGAGCTGGGCTCCACCCCCGACCCGTTCGCCGCCTGGCTGACCGTCCGGGGCCTCGCCACGATGCCGCTGCGCGTGGCCAGGCAGAGCGAGTCCGCCCTCGACATCGCCCGCCGCCTGGCCGGCCACCCGTCGGTCGCCCGCGTCCACTACCCGGGGCTGGAGGACCACCCGCAGCACGAGATCGCCCGGCGGCTGCTGCCGGACGGCGCCGGCGGCGTCCTCGCGTTCGAGCTGGCCGGAGGCCGGGACGCGGGCCGGACGTTCTCCGAGGCCGTCGAGCTGGTCTCGCTCGGCCCGTCGCTCGGCGACATCGCCACCCTGGTCATGCACCCGGCCAGCACGTCCCACCGGCAGCTGGACGCCGCGGCCCTCGCCGCCGCCGGCATCGGCGAGGGAACGGTGCGCCTCGCGGTCGGCCTCGAACACCCCGACGACCTCTGGGCCGACATCGAGCAGGCCCTGCGGAAGGCCGCCTAGTACAGAAGGCGCCCTGGAAAGAAGACGCCCTAGAGGTAGAAGCCGGTCGCGGTGGCGGGAGCGTCCTGACCCTCGGGACGCTTCTCGCCCTTGCGCAGCGCGGCCAGCTCGGCGAGCGTCGCGCCGTCGGCGCCGATCTCCGCGCCGGGCACGTCCGTGCCGTCCAGCCAGGCGAGCGACTCCGCGCGGGTGAGGCGGCCCACCTCGATCTGGGCGAGGCAGCGGCCGGGACGGACCACCGCCGGGTGCAGCATGGCGAGGTCCTCGTTGGTGGTGATTGCCACCAGCACGTCCCGGCCCTGGCCGAGCATCCCGTCGGTGAGGTTCAGCAGCCGCGACAGGCCCTGGCCCGTCGACTGCTTGGCCTCGCCGCGGATCAGCTCGTCGCAGTCCTCCAGGATGAGCAGCCGCCAGCGGCGGTTCTCGTCCTCGTCGTCGCCGACCGCGACCTCCATCAGGTAGCTGGGCGTGCCGAACAGCGCCTCGGGGTCGAGGACGCAGTCGGACTGGCACCAGTCGTTCCAGGAGCGGGCGAGGGCGCGCAGCGCGGTGGTCTTGCCGGTGCCGGGCGGACCGTGCAGGAGCAGCAGCCGCCCGGAGACCTCCTCGCGGGTGAGCTTCATCACCGCGTCGAGCGCGTCGGCGACCGGCGCGGTGTAGTTGCGCCGGATGTCGTCCCACGAGTCGGCGGTGATGGCGCGCTCGCTGCGGACGGGGCCGTGCGCCCCCATGTGCCAGAAGCCCATCTCGACGCTGGTCTCGTCCACCTTCGGCGGCTCGGTCGCGTCCTTCACCGACGCCGCGAGCACGGTCTCGGCGAGCTCGTCGGTCACCGCGGACACCGCGACGTAGGCGATGCCGCTCTTCCACCGGTTGCTCAGCAGCGTCCAGCCGTCGCCCTCGGCCAGCACCGACTCCTTGCCCTTCTCGTGCGCGACGCGCACGAGCCTGGCGCCGTCCGGGCGCAGCGGCGCCTCCGTCCGGACGTTCTCCAGCCGCGTCGACCGCGACCAGGGCTGCTCCCCGGACGCGAAGGGGCGCAGCGACAGCACGTCCATCACGTCGGCGGGGGAGTTGTTGTCGGACAGGTTGAAGACCACGGGCAGCGCGGGCTCCGGCGCTTCGGCGCCTTCCCGGGGCTCGATCAGATGCAGGACCTCCTGCGGCTTCTCCTGCGACATGGTCATGACACCGATGATCACGCCCCGCGGCGCGCCGCGTCCACCGAATTAGCCGGACGCGCCGCGCGGCGCGGTCGGGGCCCGCTCGTCAGGGGCCCCAGGGGCGGGTCAGGAGCCGCCGGCCTCCCCGGCCTCGCGCTCCGCGTGGGCGGCCTTGCGCGCCTCGGCCTCCTCCAGGTCGAGCTTCTCGGCCTCCTCCGGCGTCGGCGCCGTGCCGCCGAGGTAGGCGGGCTGCCACCACGTCTCGTCCGAGCGCGGGACGTCGGGGTACTCGCGCTGCGCCTTCTCCAGCAGCTCCGCCATCCGTGCGTGCAGATCCCGGGTGACCTGCTCGTAGTCGTCGCCGCGCTTGGGGTGCATGGGCTCGCCGACGATGATCGTCACCGGCACGTTGCGCTGGAACAGCCGGCGCTTGCGGCCCTTGGTCCACATCCGCTGCGGGCCCCAGATCGCGACCGGGATGAGCGGGGTCTTGGACGCCACCGCCATCCGCACCGCGCCGCTCTTGATCTCCTTCACCGTGAACGAGCGGCTGATCGTCGCCTCGGCGAACACCCCGACGATCTCCCCGCCCCGCAGCGCTTTGAGCGCCGCCGCGTAGGAGGAGGCGCCCGCGTTGCGGTCCACCGGGATGTGGTGCATGCCGCGCATCAGCGGGCCGCCGATCCGGTGGTCGAAGATCTCCTTCTTCGCCATGAACCGCACCAGCCGGCCGGCCGGGTGCGCGGCGAGGCCCGCGAAGATGAAGTCGAGGTAGCTGACGTGGTTGCTGACGAGCACCGCGCCGCCGGTGCTGGGGATCTGGTCGGTCCCCTCCAGACGGATTCTGATGTTCAGGGCCTTGAACACGCCGAGAGCCGTCTTGATCACCGGTGGGTACACGAGTTCGCGCATGTAGGCACCGTACTTGAGCAACTCCTGATCAGCGAGTGCGAGGCGGGGATCGCGATGCATCGCACAACCGGGCCCAACTCTGAGAAGGTGGGTGTGCAACTGATCCGCCGAAGGCTGAGGGAGGATGAGCCCCATGGAACCGTTGGACGCGGCGGCGGACGTGCACGCGCTCATCCGCGACGTGCTGCCCGCCCTGGCGCCCAGCGCCTGGTTCGATCACGGCACCTCCGAGGTGGTGCTGCCCGTGGGCCGGTCGGAGGCGCGCGCCTCCAGCTGGACGGTGCTGGAGCGCTGCGCCCGCGAGCCCCGCTCGGCGTGGCCGAAGGTGGTGGACGAGTGGGTCCGCGAGGTCGGCGACCGCGCGTTCCTCGCCGTCGGTGAGATGGAGCTGTTCGGCGACGTCCGGGAGCTGCTGCGCCTGCGCATCGTGCCGAAGCTCGATCCCCGCGACCGCGAGGGCCTCGTCGTCGTCCCCGCCGGCGACCACTTCGACGCCATGGTGATGATCGAGCACCCCCGCTACGGCGGTCCCCTCACCAAGGCCCGCGCGGGCCTGCTCGGCCTGCACAAGCTCGGCTACGTGATGACGAACACCCACGACCGCGAGCTGGCCGACGTGTCCGTGCACGACCAGCCGCTCCTGCCGGGCCGCAACGTCCGCGTCGTCGGCAAGCCGGGCAGCCGCTACGTGTCGGCGCTGCTCAGCGAGGTCCACCAGTTCGTCCCGTGGCCGAACGAGCACGGCGCCCTGGTCGGGGTCCCCTGCCACAGCACGCTGCTGCTGTACCCGATCACCTCCACGGCCGTCCGCGAGGTCCTGCCCGTCTTCGCCGACGTCGTCCGGGAGATGCACGCCAACGCCGACGACCCCTGCGCCCCCGGCGTCTACTGGAGCCACGGCGAGCGCCGCCTCACCCCCCTCTCCCCGGACGCGGCGACCGAGGGCGCCGGCGAGTTCGCCCTCTTCCTCCGCAAACTCCCCAAGGAGTAGCCGTGCCGTCCCAGGGGGGCGACCCCTGGGAGTTACGGCAGCTTCCAGTCGACCGGGGCGGCGCCCTGCTGTTCCAGCAACTGGTTGGCGCGGGAGAAGGGGCGGGAGCCGAAGAAGCCGCGGTCGGCCGACATGGGGCTCGGGTGGGCCGACTCGACGCAGGGGACGCGGCCGAGCAGCGGCTTGAGGTTGCGGGCGTCGCGGCCCCACAGGATGGCGACGAGGGGGCGGTCCCGGGCGGCGAGGGCGCGGATGGCCTGCTCGGTGACCTCCTCCCAGCCCTTGTTGCGGTGCGAGCCCGGTTTGCCCGGCATGACGGTCAGCGACCTGTTGAGCAGGCAGACGCCCTGCCGCGTCCAGGGGGTGAGGTCGCCGTTGGACGGCTGCGGGTGGCCGAGGTCGTCGCCGTACTCGCGGAAGATGTTGACGAGGCTGCCGGGCAGCGGCCGGACGTCCGGGGCGACCGAGAAGCTGAGGCCGACCGGGTGGCCGGGCGTCGGGTAGGGGTCCTGCCCCATGATGAGGACGCGCACGTCGTCGAACGGCTGGGTGAAGGCGCGGAGGATATGGTTCCCGGCGGGCAGGTAGCGGCGCCCGGCGGCGACCTCGGCGCGCAGCCAGTCGCCCGCGGCGGCGATCGTCCCGGCGACGGGGGCCAGCGCGGCCGCCCATCCCGCCTCGACGATCTCCGAGAGTGGTCGTGCCGTCATGGGGTAGGAGCCTACTGGGATGATCTTGGCGCCGGTGAACGATTGCCCGCTTGATCGATGTTGTGAAGTTTTCTGACCACATCAGGTCGGGGCACGGGCAAATGTTGTCCAGCGCCGCGAAAAGTGGTCGATGAACTGGGTGAAACGTCCCGTTAAGTCGCTGTTACTTCCTGGCGGCCTTCATTGACCTGCTGACTTCCAGCGCATAACTCCTAGAGAGTAAGCCGGCGCAGGACGAGCGGACGGACGAGAGAGCATGACCCAGCTGACCACCGTGGACGCCACCTTCCTCCATGCCGAGAACGCGACGACCCATGCCCACATCGCCGGGCTCGGGATCGTCGACCCCGGGACGTGCCCCGGCGGCCGGCTGACCGTCCCGCACGTCGCCGAGCTGATCCGCTCCCGCGCGCACCTCGCGGCCCGGCCGCTGCGGCAGCGGCTCGTCCAGGTGCCGTTCGGCCTGGACCACCCGTACTGGGAGGACGACCCCGACTTCGAGCCCGAGCGGCACATCTCCGAGTTCGGGCTGCCGGAGCCCGGCAGCGACCGGCAGCTCGCCAACCTGGTCGCGATGCTCCACGAGCGGCCGCTCGACCGGTCCCGACCGCTGTGGGAGATGGTCCTCATCCAGGGCCTCGCCGGCGGCCGGACGGCCGTCTACGTGAAGGTGCACCACGCGGCCGTCGACGGCGTGATGGCCGCCGAGACGCTCGCCGCGCTGCTCGACCTGACGCCCGAGCCCCGCGAGCTCCCGGCCGACGAGACCGTCCCGGCCCGCGCGCCCGGCACCGCGAGCATGCTCGGCACGGGGCTGCTGCGGACGGCGCTGCACCCGGTGCGGTCGGCGGTGTCGGCGGTGCGCGCGGCCCCGTACCTGGACGAGGTCCCGGGCCTGGCGTCCATCCCGGGCGTCGGTCTCATGTCGTCGTGGATGCAGGGCGCGCTGGGCCGCCCGGAGCTGCCGAGGGCGCCGCGGGTCAGCGCGCCGCCGACGCCGTTCAACCATCCGATCGGGCGGCGCCGGGCGGTCGCCTGCGGGGAGCTGCCGCTCGCCGACATCAAGGAGATCCGGCGGGCCCTCGGCGGCAGCGTCAACGACGTGGTCATGGCGCTGTGCGCGACGGCGCTGCGGCAGTGGCTCGACAAGCGCGGCGAGCTGCCCGAGCGCCCGCTGGTCGCGGCCGTCCCGGTGTCGCTGCGGCGCGGCGCGGGCGCCGCCGCGGAACCGGGCAACCAGGTCTCGATCATGACCACGCCGCTCGCCACGCACCTGCCCGACCCCGCCGACCGGTACTCCGCCGTCCAGCGCGACATGGACCTGGCCAAGCGGCGGTTCACCGGATCGTCGGGCGGCTGGGTGCGGGAGATGAGCGGGCTGCTCCCGGCGCCCTTCGCCGCGGCGGTCACGCGGCTCGCGCTGCGGGCCGCGCCGGCGGTGTCGCTGCGCGCGGTGAACCTGGTCATCTCCAACGTGCCCGGCCCGCAGTTCCCGCTGTACCTGTGCGGGGCGAAGGTGCTCGCCTACTACCCGATCTCGGTCATCACCGACGTCAGCGGCGGCCTGAACATCACCGTGTTCTCCTACGACGGGAAGGTGGACGTCGGCATCGTCGCCTGCCGCGAGCTCATCCCCGACCCCTCGGAGATCATCGACCATCTGGTGGACGCGCTGGACGAGCTGCGCTCGCTGTGCCGCGCGTGAGGCCGCTACAGCCCGAGGGCCGCCCGGTGCCGCCGCGCCAGGCCCAGCGCGGCGGCCCCCGCCGGCTGCATCGGCCGGGGGACGGCACCGTCGAACGGCGCCATCGACACCTCGCCCTCGTCGTTGACCGCGACGAGGCCGCCGAAGAGCTCGCCGAACAGCGCGTCGTCGACGGCGACGACGGTCAGCAGGTCGAGCGCGAGCGTCAACGGGTCCACTCCGAGCCCCAGGAAACGCGCCCGGAGGCGTCCCTCGTCGCGCGCGGCGGTCATCGCCTGGTGAAAAGGCCAGTCCTCCTGGACGAAGTCGTCGCCGTAGTCCTCGTCGGCGCCGAGAAACTCCTCGGCGTACTCGCGGACCATGCACCGCCACAGATCAGGCGGCTCGTCGCCGAGCGGCTGGAACACCCCGACCGGCATCACCTGGTAGAGCCCGCCGGCGTGCGCCACCTTCGAAGCGTCCCGCCGGTGCAGGACGTACCGTCCGGACGTCGTCACGGTGACCGTGGTGACGGCGGGCAGCGCGGCCCTGCGTGACAGGTCGCACGGGTCGCCGACGCGGACGCGCAGCGGCAGCCCGTCCACCCCGGCCGCGAGTTCGTGGGCGACCGACTCGCCCACGTTGACGCCGTCGAAGTAGCGGGCGGGGCCGAGCCGGAGCACCGGCGGGTCGGCAGCGACCAGCCGGTAGCTCGGACGGTCCTCGAACACCTTCGGAGGGGCGAGGGCGGCGACGGCGTCCGCGTACGTCCGGCACCCTTCCGGGAGCCCGTCGGCCGGGTCGGCGATCGCGGCCGGGACGGGACGGGCGTCCCACTCCAGCCGGATCTCCTCCAGCGGGATCGGCGCCCCGGGGATCCAGGCGTCCCGGCAGAGCAGGGGGGTTCCCGCGACGCGCGGCACGTCCGGGTACAGCCCGTCCGCGATCTCACCCAGCCGTCCGCGGCACGCGTTCAGCTCCGCCCGCGCACGCCGCCACTCCTCCTCGTCCGCCACACCCCCGAGCCTAGGACGGGTTTCGAGGTGGCCTCGGCCATGAGCGCGAACGCGTGACCTGGCCGGTGGAGCGAAGCCGGAGGCGAGCGGAGCCGGGCGGATCGCGAAGCGATGCCGCGTCCGCCCGGGCACGGTCACGTAGCGAGCCGCTAGGCGAGCGAAGTGGGCCGGGACTTTGAGACACCGAGCCCCCGCGCGACCTCCTCCTCGACCAGGTCGGCGTTGATCATCGCGCCCGCCATCGCCCCGGCCGCCGCCGCCATGACGACCTGGCCGGCCGGGACGACGACGTTGCCGGCCGCCCACACGCCGGGCACGCTGGTCCGCCCGGTCGGGTCGGTCTTCACGAAGCCGTCCTCGCCGGTCTCGCAGCCGAGGTCGGTCAGCGGCCCGGCCTTGGGGACCCACGTCGGCGCGAGGAACACGGCGTCGCAGCCGAGCACCGATCCGTCGGCCAGTTCCAGGCCGGTGAGCCGGTCGTCCTCGACGACGACGCGCCGCACCCCGCTCGGCGCGACGGGGATGCCGCGCGCGGCCAGCCGCGCCGCGTCCTCGCCCGCCGGGGGCGCGCCGTCATCGTGAACGACCGGGACGAACGTCACGTCCGGCGACCACTGGCGCAGCAGCAGCGCCTGGTGGACGGAGTTCGGGGACGTCCCCAGCACGGCGATCCTCTGGTCGCGGACCTCCCAGCCGTGGCAGTAGGGGCACATCTGCGCCTCGCGGCCCCACCGCTCCCGCAGGCCGGGGACGTCCGGCAGGACGTCGGTCACGCCGGTGGTGACCAGCAGGCGGCGGCCCCGCAACCGGGTGCCGTCGCCGAGGGTGAGGACGAAGCCCTCCTCGGCGCCCTTCTCGGCGCGGGCGGCCGTCCCCTGGACGATCTCGCCGCCGTAGCCGCGCACCTCGGTGCGGCCGGTCTCCAGCAGGCGGGCGGGCGGCATCCCGTCCCGGGTGAGGAACCCGTGCATGTGGTCGACTCCGGCGTTGCGCGGCTCGCCCGCGTCGACGACGGTGACGGAGCGGCGGGCGCGGGCGAGGGTGAGGGCGCCGCTCAGCCCGGCCGGCCCGCCACCGATGATCAGTACGTCTCGTTCGGTCATGCCCCGAGGGTGCGCGACGCCTTCCGGATTTGACAAACTTCGTTGCCGATCCTGCAATGAGGGCATGGAGACGACCGAGGAGGTCCTGGCCGGGGTCGGGCCGCGGCTGAGGAGACTGCGGCAGGAGCGGAACGTCACGCTGGCCGCGCTCGCGGAGGCCACCGGCGTCTCGGTCAGCACGCTGTCGCGGCTGGAGTCGGGCAAGCGGCGGCCGAGCCTTGAGCTGCTGCTCCCGCTCGCCCAGGCCCACCAGGTCCCGCTGGACGAGCTGGTCGGCGCCCCGGCCGTCGGGGACCCGCGGATCAGGCCGAGGCCGCTGCGGATGCACGACATGGTCGTGCTCCCCCTCACCAGGCGTCCCGGCGGCGTCCAGGCGTTCAAGATGGTCGTGCCCGAGCGGATCCCGCCGCCCGAGCCCCGGACCCACGGGGGCTACGAGTGGCTGTACGTGCTGAACGGACGGCTCCGCCTGCACCTCGCCGGCCGCGAGATGGTGCTGGAGCCGGGGGAGGCGGCCGAGTTCGACACCCGGCTGCCGCACTGGTTCGGCGGCGACGGCGGGCCGGTCGAGGTGCTCAGCCTTTTCGGGCCGCAGGGGGAGCGGATGCACCTGCGCGCGAAGCCCCGCCGGTCATGAGACGGCAAGCGTGACATAAATTGGGTAAACGTGCAGACCGCCCAAACTCCCCAGAAAGCCCCTGCCCGGAAGAAGCCCGCCCGCACGGCGTGGGTGCTGTGGAGCGTCGGCGTCCTCGCCTACGCCGTGGCGGTACTGCACCGGACGTCCTTCGGCGTCGTCGGCCTGGACGCCGTGCACCGGTTCGACGCGTCCGCCGGGATCCTCGCGTCCTTCACCGTCCTGCAACTGCTCGTGTACGCGGGCCTGCAGATCCCCGTCGGGCTCCTGCTCGACCGCGTCGGCCCGCGCTGGATGGTCGCCGGCGGCGCGCTGCTCATGGCCGGCGGCCAGGCGCTCATGGCCGTCTCCACCGGCGTCGGGACCGCCGTCGCCGCCCGCGTGATGGTCGGCGCCGGCGACGCCATGACGTTCATCAGCGTCCTCGGCATCGTCGCGACCTGGTTCCCCGGACGCTACGTCCCCGTCGTGACCCAGCTCACCGGGCAGCTCGGCCAGCTCGGCCAGGTGCTCAGCGCCATCCCCCTGGTCGCCCTCCTGCACGGCCCCGGCTGGGGCACCGCGTTCGGCTCCGCCGCCGCCCTCGGCGCCCTCATGGCGGTGCTCGCCGTCGCCGTGCTGCGCAACGGCCCCGGGCGCGCGGACGTCCCGTCCCTGCGCGAGACGGGCGCCAACCTGGCCGAGGCGTTCCGCCACCCCGGCACGCGCCTCGGCCTCTGGTCGCACTTCGTCACGCAGTTCTCGTCCAACACCTTCGCGCTGATGTGGGGCTACCCGTACCTGGTGTCCGGGCAGGGCCTGCGCCCCGCGACCGCCTCCACCCTGCTGACCCTGTTCGTGCTGGTCAACGTCGTGTCCGGACCGTTCATCGGACGGCTCGTCGCCCGCTACCCGCTGCGCCGGTCCTGGCTCGTCCTCGGCATCGTCGCGCTCAACGCGGCGGCGTGGGCGGCCGTCCTCGCCGTGCCGCCGCCCGCGCCGCCCTGGCTGCTGGTCCTGCTCGTGCTGTGCGTCGCGCCCGGCGGCCCCGGCTCGATGATCGGCTTCGACTACGCCCGGACGTTCAACCCGCCGGGACGGCAGGGCACCGCGACCGGCATCGTCAACGTCGGCGGCTTCGTCGCCTCCCTCGTCACGATCCTGCTGATCGGGTTCGTCCTGGACGCCCTGTCACCCGGAGGCGAGTTCACGCCTGGAGCGTTCCGGGCGGCCTGGACCGTCCAGATCGGCATCTGGGCGATCGGGGTGACGGGCGTCCTGCGCACCCGCACCCTCGCCCGCCGCCGCCTCGCCCTGGCCGACTAGGAACGCGGTTCCCCGCCGGTCAGGAACGCAGTCCCCTGCCGGTCAGGAACGCAGTTCCAGTGTGCAGCACTTCGGCCCGCCGCCCGCCTTGCGCAGCTCCGACAGGTCGACCGGCAGCGGCTCGTACCCGTGCTCCCGCAGCGTTTCGATCAGCCCGACCGCCTCGGCGTTGATGACGACGTTGCGCCCGTCGCACACGGCGTTGAGCCCGAGCACCGCCGCGTCCGCCTCGCTCGCGAGGACCGCGTCCGGGAACAGCCGCCTGAGCACCGCCCGGCTGCCGGGGGAGAACGCGCCGGGGAAGTACGCGACGTTGTCGCCGCCGAGGGGGAACAGCGCCGTGTCCAGGTGGTAGAAGCGCGGGTCGACGAGCCGGAGCGTCACCACCGGGCGGCGGAGGAACTCCTGCGCCTCCTGGTGCGCCGCGATCTCCGTGCGGAACCCCGTCCCGGCGAGGATGACGTGGTCGAGCGTGAGGAAGTCGCCCTCGCCTTCGTTCGTGTGCTGCGGCTCCAGCAGCTCGGAGAAGCCGTTCTCCAGCATCCACTTCGCGTACGCGGGGCCCTCCGCGTACCGCTCCGGGTGCGTGAACTTCGCGCCGTACACCCGCCCGCCGACCACCAGCGCCCCGTTGGCCGCGAACACCATGTCGGGCAGCCCCTCGATCGGGTCGATGAGGCTCACCTCGTGCCCGAGCGCGAGGTACGCCGCCCGCAACGCCTCCCACTGCGCCACGGCCTTCGCCGCCTCGGCCCCGGCCGCCGGGTCCATCCACGGGTTGATCGCGTACGTGACGGCGAAGTGGTCCGGACGGCACATCAGGTAGTGCCGCCGCAGCGCGGTCCGGACGGCGGTCGGCTCCATCGCCGGCATGACGGTCATAGGTGTCTCCAGGGACATCCGAAGGGGAAACGACTCAGCGAAAGCCTAAGAACCGGACAGGCGCAATCCAATGCGCCGATGTTGCTCTGACCTGGCAGTTCGTTGCGTGTTTCCGTCCCGTTCGCGCTATTCGTTGCGTGCGTCCGCAGCCTCGCGCCGGTCTCGGACCACCGATCCCCGCCCCCCAGGACCTGCACTCACCACACCGTTCTGCCGCCGCCCGGCCCCGGATGCCGGCCCCGGCGATCGGGGGACGCCGCGACGATGGCCGTCCCCCGATGCCCTTCACGCGCGCATGGCGCGGTGGCCGCGTCCGGCCTGCGCGAAGGCCCCTCCGGCAGGAGGAACTATTAGATAATGCGGAAATGGGCTCGGGTCCCCTCGCTGTGGTGTCGCTGGCGGTCGGCCTGATCGCGCTGACGGCGTGCGGCGGCTCACCGCACAAAGGGCCAGTGGTCGACCCAGCGACGCTCGCCCCTCCGGCGACCGGGGCGGCGACCGGTCAGCCGACCGGCGGCACATCCGGGCCGCCGTCGGTGGGTCCGTCGCCGCGCGCCTGGACGACGCCGCGTGTGAACACCGGCAGTGGAGCGTCCCTGGAGAACCGGACACCGAACGCGCTGTGCCTGATGGTCTGGAGCCCTTATCCGGTGCGGATCGAGGGCTTCACGGCCGCGCAGTCGGGCCGGCCTGTGCCGATCACCGCCAGCGGCATGCCCGACGAGGTTCTGGCGCGGTCCAGGTTCGGGACCGTCACCTACGAGACGGCTCCGAGCTGCACGGGCGCCGCCGGCGTGGGCATCCAGGCGCGCAAGCCCTGTGCACCGGACACGGTGATCGGGCCCGCGGACCCGTGCGCGATCACACCTGCGTACACCGACCAGCCAGAGGTTCCAAGGCCCGCCCGCTATACGGTGCTGGTCACGTGGCGGCTCTCGAAGCTGTGCACGGACTCCTCCGGGCCGTGCGGTGGTCTCGGGGCGACCGCCGACCGTCCGGTGCGCGCGACCTGGCGGACCACGCCGACGCTGCACGCCTGCACCAAGTGGGCGCCCTTGCCCGAGGCGCCGAACGGAGGCCAGAGCGATCTCGGCCAATGCTAGGAGCCGATCCGAACGGCTGGCGAGGGCGCGCAGGCCTCTCCCCTCGGAACCCGATCCCGGACCGGCGCCGGACTGGACGCAGCGACTCTCCGCACTGGGCACCTTCGGCCCGCCGACGTCGCTCGTCGCGGCCGTCCTGATCTGGTACGGCTATGTCGCGACGCTCCAGCGGTTCCGCTACTTCGGCGTTGATCTGCAACTCACCGACCTCGGGAACCAGACACTCCTGCTCTATGGCGTGGAGGTGGCCTACCCGGCGGCAGTGCTGCTCCTCCTGATCGTGCTCGCGACTCTCGGCGGACATGCGGTCGTGCGCGGCATGGTGCTCCCGGACCGGGTGCGCGCCGCCCGGCGGATCGCGCTGGCCATGGCGCTGGCCGGGCTCGCGCTGACCGGCAGGGCGTTGGTCGGAGTCCTGTCGACGAAGGTCGCCGCGAACGAGACACCCGGCGTGACGCCGCTCTGCCTGACGGCCGGCGTACCTTCGCTGGTCTACGCGTTCTGGCTGTTCCGCCAAGCCGGGGACGGCGGTTGGCGAGAACGTCCGGCTCTGACCGAAGTGGAGCGCGGCGGACGGTACGTGGCGTGTGCGGTGGTAGCGATGGGCCTGTTCTGGGCGGCCAACAGCCTTGCAGGCGAGGTCGGTGTCGCCCGCGCCTACGACGACGCCCGCGACTTCGCCAGGCTTCCCGAGGTCGTCCTCTACGCCAAGGAGCCGCTGAGCGACGCTCCGCCCGAAACGCTGCACACCGATTTCGGCAAATCGGTCACCTACCGCCACCGCTATCAGCACCTGCGACTTCTTCTAGCCTCGGGCGGGCGCCTCTTCCTCGTCCCGTTGACCTGGAAACCCGACGCTCGCACGGCCCGGATCTCAACGTTCGTCGTCGCGTACGACGGCAGCGTTCGCCTTCAGCTCATCCCGCAGAAGACCAACTGACCGGGCGACCTGCACCGGGACATCGAGGACTGAGGGAGCATCTGGCGCGCTGAGGGCGCGGCCGGCGAGGGCTCTGCCGCCGGCCGCGCCTCATCGCGGACGCCCCGCCGGTCAGGCGCGCTCGGCGGCCGTGCGGAGGTAGAGGCGTGTGCGCCGATCGTCCAGAATCGTGGGCATGCGAAGGTCGGATCGGATCGCATGGTGGACGTTCGGCATCGGCATCGTCGTGATCTTCGGTGGTATCGGGGCATTCGGCATGCTGGCCGATCCGCCTCCCCCGGAGCCGCCCTCCCCGAACACCGTGGACCTGTTCTGCCCGCCTGAACCGATCGGCAGGGCGCGGGGCGACACGTACTTCGAAGAGATCGCCGAACCTTACCGGGGCAACGGCCCGCACGCGGTGAGGCTGCTGTACGTGAACGCCAACACCGGCGAGGACGCCGACGAGCTCCCCTCCCGCTGGACGGCGGACGACGGGGGAAGTGATGCCGACGCGAAGCCCAAGGTCCAGCTCGTCGCCTGTGGTTACCAGGACACGGCACAAGAGACCCGGGTCTGCGAATACGTCCCCGAATCCGTTGCGCGGTTGGACTGGCAGCTGTCGGGGCCCACGAGAACGCGGAACGCGACCAAGATCTCGCTCCTGAAGGCCTCCTACGTCTTCGAGATCTACGAGGCGAAGACCGCCAGGCCGCTGGGCCGCTTCGCGGTGCCCGGCGACGCGGCGTGCCCAGGGAGCGTCAAGGTCGACGACCGGGCCTTCATCGGGCAGGCACCGGACGCGGCCAAGCTGCGCAAGGCCTTGCGCCCCTACGCGGAACGCGCGGTCGGCTGAGGAACGGCAGGCGCAGGGGCCGACCACGCGGTTGGCGAGGTGTGGATGGGGACATGGTGCTGACTCGCGGCTACGGCTGGGCTTTGAGGGCGGCGAGTTGGAGGCGGAGGGCCAGACGGGTCTGGGGGCTTGTGAGGTCGAGTGGGGTCACCTCGGTCATGCGGCGTAGGCGGTGGCGGAGGGTGTTGGGGTGGACGGCCAGGGCCTGGGCCGTGCCTTTGGTGTCGCCGTAGTGGTCCAGCCACGCGGCGAGGGTCGGGAGGTAGGACGTTCCGTGCTTCTCGTCGTGGGCGCGGAGGGCGGGGAGGGGGCCGCCCAGCAGGTCGGCGCCGACCGCCTTGCGGGCGCGTTCGACGACCACCTCGTCCCACGCGTCCTCCAGGAGGACGGTTCCGGGGGCGAGACCGCCGGAGCCGACCAGGGCTGCGAGTTCGGATGCTTCGGCGCGGGAGCGGGGGAGGTCGGCGGGGGAGTGGGCGAGGCCGCCCGCCGCCGCGTACAGGGTGCGGTCGTGGGCGCGGACGCGGGTGAGGACGTGGCGCAGCCAGGGCGTCGTTCCGGATTCGACGCTGTCGCGTCCCGGCTCGGTCAGGACCGCGAAGATCGTGCCGGCGAGGTCGGTGAGGAGGGGGCGGCGCCAGCCGTAGCGGCGGGTGATCGCGTCCCAGAGGTCGAGGCGGCGGCGGACGTCGTCGGTCTCGGCCCGGTCGCCGAGCGCGACCACGCGCCAGGGCGGGGGAGACGGGACGGGCCGGGAGCCGTCCTGGAGCGCGGCGCGCACCTCGTCCGCCGTGACGCGGCGCGCGACGCCGGCCTCGGCTCGGAGGCGGAGCAGGTGCAGGGCCAGGACGGAGGCCAGGTCGGCCAGGCGCCGGACGCGGTCGGGGGGAACCGCCGTGCGCGCCACGACCCAGATCGAGCCGAGCCATTCGCCGCCGGCGCGGACCGGGATGACGAGGCGGGGCAGCATGCCGTCCGGGCCCGCGGGGACGAGGACCGGGTCGCTCGACCGGGCCAGCTTGCGGAACACCCCCGAGGCCCGCAGGTGGGCGATGACCTGCGGGGGGACGCGGCGGCCGACGATCGTGGAGACGCGGGCCGGGTCGGTGCTGTCCTGGCGGCCCGAGTAGGCGAGGACGCGGGAGCGCGCGTCCTCCAGCGTCACCGGGGCGTCGGCGATCTCCGCCGCCGTGTCGGCCAGGGCGAACAGGTCGTCCTGCGGGCCGGACGGTCCGGGGAGCGGGGCGTGGGCGCGGTCGACGACGCCGCGGACCAGCCAGATGACGTGGGTCCAGGACGCGTCCCGCTGGAGTTCGACGAGGGCCGGCGCCAGGCGGCGCGCGGCGGCGGCCACCTCGGCGGCCCCGGCGAGGGGCGACTTGAACACCACGCCGCTCGCCCCCGCCGCGTCGGCGCGTTCCAGCAGCGCGACGGCGTCGGCCGGGTCCGTCACGCCGGCGCCGAGGACGATCTCTCCCGGCTGCCCGGCGGCCTCGCCGGGCTCGGCCAGGACGACGTCGTGCACCTGCGCGTCCCGGCCGGGGGCGACCAGGCGCAGCAGCCCCGGGCCCAGCGCGTCGACCAGGCCGGTCACGCTGATCATTCGATCTCCCTCCCTCCTTCCTTCCATTGTGCGCTTCGCATCATGGTGGGCCTCCTGATTGGCCGAAATCGACAGGGGTATCGGCTCGCGGACGCATCACCATCGAAGTGACACGTTTCACGAGGAGAGGAGAGGCCATGGCGCGCCGAGTCGCCGTCGTGGGGGCCGGGATGGTCGGTCTGTCCACGGCATGGTTCCTGCAGGAGCACGGCGACGACGTCACCGTGTTCGACCGGCGGGACGTCGCGGCCGGAGCGTCCTGGGGCAACGCCGGGTGGCTGACCCCCGGGCTGGCGACCCCGCTGCCCGAACCGGCCGTCCTCTCCTACGGCGTGCGCGCGGTGCTCAGCCCGTCGTCGCCGGTCTACGTCCCGCCGAGCGCGAACCCGCGCCTGCTGCGGTTCCTCGCGGGCTTCGCCCGCAACAGCACGGCCGCGCGGTGGCGGCGCGCGATGGAGGCGCTGGTGCCGATCAACGGCCGGGCGCTGCCGAGCTTCGACGCGCTGCTGGACGGCGGCGTCCGCGCCGAGACGAGCGAGGCCGGGTCCTTCCTCGCCGCGTACCGGACGGAGCGGGAGCGGCGCGTCCTGCTGGAGGAGATCGAGCACATCCGCGCCGCCGGGCAGGAGCTGGAGTACGAGGTCCTGACCGGCGACGAGGCGCGCGGGGTGGAGCCCGCGCTCTCCGACGAGATCGGCGCGGCGATCCTGCTGCGCGGCCAGCGGTTCATCAACCCGGGCGTGTTCGTGCACGCCCTCGCCGACTCCGTCCGCGACCGCGGCGGCAAGATCCGCGCGGGTGCGGACGTGACGGACGTCCGCGACGAGCCGGGCGGGGTGGCGGTCCGCACGGGCGGCAGCGACTTCGAGACGTTCGACGCGGTGGTCCTGGCGAGCGGCGTGTGGCTCGGCGACCTCGCCCGGCGGTTCGGGGTCGGCGCGCTCGTCCAGGCGGGCCGCGGGTACAGCTTCAGCGTGCCGATGGAGCGGGTCCCCGACGCGCCGGTGTACTTCCCCGCGCAGCGGGTCGCCTGCACGCCGCTCGGCGACCGGCTCCGCGTCGCCGGGATGATGGAGTTCCGCCGTCCCGAGGCGCCGCTCGACCCGCGCCGGATCCGGGCGATCGTCGAGGCCGCCCGCCCGCTGCTGCGCGGCGCCGACCTCGGCGCCCGGCAGGACGAGTGGGTCGGGTCGCGTCCCTGCACCCGCGACGGCCTCCCGCTGATCGGCGCCACCCGGTCGCCGCGGGTCTTCGCCGCGGGCGGCCACGGCATGTGGGGCATCACGCTCGGCCCCGCCACCGGGAGCCTCCTCGCGGAGATGATCGCCACCGGGCGCCGTCCGGGCGAGCTGGACCCGTTCGACCCGCTCCGCTGACGATCCGCGGTTCTCCGCCCCGGGCCGTCGCCATTCGCCGTCACCTTTTCTCCGGCCGCTCCGTCAACGCGGTGAAGAAGGAGGAGCGATGAGCGAATACGACTGGACCCTGATGTACGTCATGCACGACGCGCTGAGGAGGGAGCTGGAGCACCTCGCCAAGGTGACCGCGCGTGAGGACGACGACCCCCGCCGCCTTCTGGCCGCGGCGGCGGGCTGGGAGCTGTTCAAGCTGTCCCTGCACGCCCACCACACCGCCGAGGACGAGGCGCTCTGGCCGGTCGTCCGGGAGACCCTCGCCGGCCGCGCCGACGACCTGGCCCTGCTGGACGCGATGGAGGCCGAGCACGCCGCCGTCGACCCCCTCATCGAGGCCATCGACACCGGCGCCGAACCCGTCGGCGAGCTCGTCGACGCCCTCGCCACCGCCCTCACCGCGCACCTCGCGCACGAGGAGAAGGAGGCGATCCCGCTGATCGACGCCACCCTGAAGGCGGAGCAGTTCCAGAACTTCGGCCAGGTCCACGGCCGCCACGTCGGCCCGAACGCGCCGCGCGTGCTGCCCTGGCTCCTCGACGGAGTGGACGACGCGACGGCCGCGGCCACGCTGTCCGTCCTGCCGGAGCCCGCCCGCACCGCGTTCGCAACGCAGTGGCAGCCCGCCTACCGGGAACTGAAGCGCTGGCCGACGGCCTGACCGGCGGAAACGGCGAGGCCGCCGCCACGGGCGAACCGTGGCGGCGGCCTCGTGCCGTTCCGCGGATCAGAGGTTGATCATGTGCCCGGCCAGGCCGTGCACGGCCTCCTTCATCGCCTCGCCCAGGGACGGGTGGGCGTGCACGTTGCGCGCGACCTCGTTGACGGTGAGGTCCCACTGCTGCGCCAGGGTCAGCTCGGGCAGCAGCTCGGTCACCTCGGGGCCGATCATGTGCGCGCCGAGGATCTCCCCGTACTTCGCGTCGCTGATCACCTTGACGAAGCCCTCGCCCTCGCCGAGGCCGAGCGCCTTGCCGTTGGCGCTGAACGGGAACTTGGCGGTCTTGACCTCGAAGCCCTGCTCCTTCGCCTGCGCCTCCGTCCAGCCGAACGAGGCGACCTGCGGCTGGCAGTAGGTGGCGCGCGGGATCATCACGTAGTCGAGCTCCATCGTCTCGGCGCCGCCGATGGTCTCGGCCGCGACGATGCCCATGGCCTCGGCGGCGTGCGCGAGCATCAGCTTCGCGGTGACGTCGCCGATGGCGTAGATGTGCGGGACGGACGTGCGGCAGCGGCCGTCCACGTCGATCGCGCCGCGGTCGGTCAGCGCGACGCCGGTCTTCTCCAGCCCGTAGCCCTCGACGTTCGGCTGGAACCCGATCGCCTGGAGCACCTTGTCGGCCTCCAGCACCTGCTGCGCGCCGTCCTTGCCGGTGACGGTGACCTTGACCTTCTCGCCCGAGTCGTCGATCGCGTCCACCCGGGTCGAGGTGAGGACGTCCACGCCGAGCTTGCGGTAGCGCTTGGCCAGCTCCTTCGACACGTCGGCGTCCTCGTTCGGGACCATCCGGTCGAGGAACTCGACGATCGTGACCTTCACCCCGTAGTTGTGCAGCACGTAGGCGAACTCGACGCCGATCGCGCCGGCGCCCGCGATGATGATGCTGTCCGGCAGCTCGGAGCTGAGGATCTGCTCCTCGTAGGTGACCACGCGCTCCGACAGCGACGTGCCCGGCAGCAGCTTGGTGTGCGCGCCGGCCGCGATGATGCAGTTGTCGAACGTGACCGTCTCGCTCGACCCGTCCTGCTTCGCCACCTCGAGGGTGTTCGGGTCGGTGAACGTGCCCCGCCCGTTGTAGGACGTGATCTTGTTCTTCTTCATCAGGAACTGGACGCCCTTGACGAGCTTGTCCGACACCTGGCGGCTGCGCTCGTAGGCGACGCCGTAGTCGAAGGACACGCTGCCCTCGACGTTGATCCCGAACGTCTTCTGCTCCTGGGTGAAGATGTGCGCCAGCTCGGCGTTGCGCAGCAGCGCCTTCGAGGGGATGCAGCCGACGTTGAGGCACACCCCGCCCCAGTACCTCTCCTCGATGATCGCCGTCTTCAGCCCAAGCTGCGCCGCCCGGATCGCGGCGACATATCCACCCGGGCCCGAGCCCAGGACCACGACGTCAAAGTGTTCGCTCATATCCAAGGACGATATTCGCCGCGACCATGTGTTCGCATCCCGGCGGGCGCACGCGGGGCGCCGGGTCGGACGCGGCCGTCACGTCCTGTTAGGGTTTCGGCAAGGTCTCCCTCCGATCACGATCCGTGGGAGCCCGTCGACTGACAGGGCGGCGCGCAGGGGCGCGAGCCCGGAGCCGTCCCGGCCGCGGAGCCCGGCGGCGTCCCCTGGAACGGCGGTGCCGCGGCGCCGGAACATCGCGCCTCGGCCCGGTCGTCGTCCCCGTTCCGAGCCGAGTGGAGGAGAAGACGAGTGAGGATCCCCAAGCGCGTCAACACCGTCCTGGACTGGGTGGAAGAGCACCTGCTCGCGCTCGCGGTGGTCGTCGCGCTGGTCGTCGTCGCGCTGGTCGCCACGCTCGCACCGCCGGCGGTCGGCCTGCCGGTCGCCGGGTTCGTCCTCGGCGCCGCCGCCGGGGGCCTCGTCGTGCACCTGCGGATGAGCCGCCGCGTCGCCCGCGCCCGCTCCGACATCGACAACCTGCTCCGCGAGAACGGCGCGCTGCGGCACCGCAACACCGTCCTCGCCAGCGGAGTGATCACGCGGGGGGCGCAGGAGACGCAGGCGCTCGTCTCCATCCCCGAGGACGACCTGCTGGACGCGCCGGACGACCCGCAGGCCACCGTGTCCCTCGACGAGCTGCTGGACGGCGACCCGCAGAGCACCAACGAGCTGCCGGACGACCCGCGGGCCGCCGAAGACCCCGAGACCGCCGAGGACCCCGAGACCGCCGGCGACCCCCTGTCCACCGATGAGCTTCCAGGACGGGACGAGACCCCGCCTCCCGCCGCCGGCCCCCTGGACGGCGACCCGCTGCGCACCACCGTCCTGCCCGCGCTGCCGGACGACCTCCTCGGCGGCGCGGACGACGGCGAGGACGAGGACACCGCGCGGACGCCGCGCCGGTCCCGCAAGGCCTGACCCAGGCGCGGCCGGGGCCCGAGCTGGGCCTTCTACCGCAGAGTCACCGGAGCCCCGACCCGGCGTTAGTTACTTGAGCTGATCTTCGGGCAGGGGCATGCCGTGAACGACTCGACGAACGCGCGGCAGGGAGCGGACCCGGGACGCGGAGGCGAGGGCGCGGGACCGCCGGAGGGCGCCGTCCGCAAGGCCGTGATCGCCTCGGCGATGGGCAACTGCATCGAGTGGTTCGACTTCGGCGTGTTCAGCGCCGGCGTGATGACCTCGATCATCGGCACGGTTTTCTTCCCCGAGGACGCGGGCGGCAGCGCCACGCTGCGCTCGTTCGCGCTGGTCGCGGCGGCGTTCCTCGCCCGCCCGTTCGGCGGCATGTTCTTCGGTCCGATGGGGGACCGGCTCGGCCGCAAGCGGGTGCTGGCCGCCACCATCATCCTGATGTCGGGCTCGACGTTCGTGATCGGCGTCCTGCCCGGTTACGCCACGATCGGGATCGCCGCGCCGCTGCTGCTGCTCGGAGTCCGCCTCGTCCAGGGCTTCTCGACGGGCGGCGAGTACGGCGGCGCGGCCACGATGATCGCCGAGTACGCGCCCACGAACCGGCGCGGGTTCTACGGGGCGTTCCTGGAGTTCGGCACCCTCGGCGGCTACATCATGGGCGCCGGGCTCGTGCTGCTCATCGACCTGTCCCTCAGCGAGAGCGCGATGAACGGGTGGGGCTGGCGCATCCCGTTCCTGATCGCGCTGCCGCTCGGCGCCGTCGGGCTCTACGTCCGGACGCGGATCGAGGACACCCCGACGTTCCGGCACATGGAGGCGGAGGGCAGGAAGGCCCGGTCGCCGCTCAAGGAGACCGTGGAGTACCACTGGCGCACCATCCTGAGGCTCATCGGGATCGTGATCCTGCTGAACGTGGCGGTCTACACGCTGCTGACGTTCATGCCGTCCTACCTCGTCGACTTCCTGGACATGAACGACACCACGTCGCAGCTCACCACGATCGGCGTGGAGGCGGCGATGATGACGGTGATCCTGCCGCTTGGCGCGCTGTCGGACCGGATCGGCCGCAGGCCGCTGCTGATCGCCGCCGCGCTCGGCTTCCTCGTGCTGTCCTGGCCGGCGTTCGCGCTCATGCAGACCCACGACCCGGCCGGGGTCGCGGTCGGCTACGCGGTCATCGGCGGGCTGCTGGTGCTGATGCTGGCGGTGATCGGCGCGACGTTCCCCGCGATGTTCCCGACCAGGGTGCGGTACGGCGCCTTCGCGATCGGCTACAACATCTCGACGTCGCTGTTCGGCGGGACGGCGGCCGTGATCGTGGGCTCGCTGATCGAGGCCACGGGCTCCAACTCCGTCCCGGCCTACTACCTGATGATCGTCGCCCTGGTCGCGCTGCTGCCGATCATCAAGACCCCGGAGACGGCCGGGGTGCCGATCGAGCGGGCCGGGGAGGAGAACGCCCCGGAACCGGTGGGTTCGGGGGCGCGGCGGAGCTGAGGCCCGGGAAGCCGGGCGACGCGCGGGAGCGGGCGGCCGGCGGGGCGGGCGGTCAGCGGGAGCGGGCGAAGCGCCGACGGGCCCGGACGGTGCCGTCCGGCCGGGTGGTCTGCCCCATGTCCCCTCGGCCTGACCTGCGACGAAACCTCTGCCCAGAGTGCGCCTGGGTGCGAGTTGTGTGGCGCGCGGGCAAATCAGAGGTGCTGCCAATGGCTCCTTGCGACCGCTTCATTACCGTCTGTAGCGTCACGGGTGGCCAAAGGCCGCAACTTCCCCGCAAGACCACGACGAATCGGTGGTGTGGACGTGACGGAACAGCAGCTCCAGGAACAGCAGCAACAGGACCACCAGCACAGCCTGAGCACCGCGGCCGCGCGGAACCTGGCGACCACGACCAAGACCGTCCCGCAGATGCAGGGCATCACGTCGCGGTGGCTGCTGAAGCTGCTTCCCTGGGTGCAGGCGTCCGGCGGCACCTACCGCGTCAACCGGCGGCTCACCTACACGCTGGGCGACGGCCGGGTCACGTTCGTGACGACCGGCGCCGACGTCCGCGTGATCCCGCGCGAGCTCGGCGAGCTCGCCCCGCTGCGCGGCTACGACGACGACCTGACCCTGGACGCCATCGCGGGACGCTTCACCCAGCAGGAGTACGCGCCCGGCGACGTCGTCGTCGAGCGGGGGCGCCCCGTCGACCGCGTCGTCCTCGTCGCGCACGGCAAGCTCAGCAAGATCGGCGCGGGCGAGTACGGCTCCGACGCCGTCCTCGGGACGCTCGCGAACGGCGACTTCTTCGGCGAGCAGGCCCTCCTCGGGACGGAGGAGGGGCAGGAGCCGCCGACGTGGGAGCACACCGTCAAGGCGGTGACCACCTGCACGATCCTCAGCATGAGCCAGGTCGACTTCCAGGAGACGCTCGGCCAGTCCTCCTCCCTCCAGGCCCACCTGGAGGAGTACCGGGCGAGCCCGCGCCGCGCGCACAACGCGCACGGCGAGGCGGCGATCGAGGTGGTGTCCGGGCACGACGGCGAACCCGTCCTGCCGAGCACGTTCGTCGACTACGAGGCGTCCCCCCGCGAGTACGAGCTGAGCGTCGCGCAGACCGTGCTGCGCGTCCACACCCGCGTCGCCGACCTCTACAACCAGCCGATGGACCAGATCGAGCAGCAGCTCAGGCTGACCATCGAGGCGCTGCGCGAGCGCCAGGAGCAGGAGATCGTCAACAACCGCGACTTCGGCCTGCTGCACAACACCGACCTGTCGCAGCGCATCCACACCCGCTCCGGCCCGCCCACGCCCGACGACATGGACGACCTGCTCACCCTCGTCTGGAAGGACCCGGCGTTCTTCCTCGCCCACCCGAAGGCGATCGCCGCGTTCGGCCGGGAGTGCAGCGCCCGCGGCATCTACCCCGACAGCGTCGACGTCGGCGGCCACAAGGTGCCCGGCTGGCGCGGCGTGCCCATCTTCCCGTGCAACAAGATCCCGGTCTCGCCGACGCTGACCAGCTCGATCCTGCTGATGCGGACCGGCGAGGCGGCGCAGGGCGTCGTCGGGCTCCACCAGGTCGGCCTGCCGGACGAGTACCAGCCGGGGCTGTCGGTCCGGTACATGGGCATCGACGACAAGGCGCTCCTCAACTACCTGGTCAGCGCGTACTACTCGGCGGCCGTCCTGGTGCCCGACGCGCTGGGCATGCTGGAGTCGGTCGAGGTCGCGCACGGCGGTGCCGGCGCGTGACGGAGGAACGGCTGGCCCTTTCCACCCGCGCCGCACGCAACCTCGCCTCGACGACCAAGACCGTTCCGCAGACGCAGGGCATCACCCCGCGGTGGCTGCTGTCGCGGCTGCCGTGGGTGGAGGCCGCCGGCGGCGCCTACCGGGTGAACCGCCGGCTCACCTACCGGCTCGGCGACGGGCTCGTGACGTTCGTCAACGACGGCGCGGCGATCCGGGTCGTCCCGCCCGAACTGGCCGAGCTGCCGCCGCTGCGCGGCCTGTCCGACCCCGAGATCCTGGACGCCCTCGCCGCGCGGTTCGAGCAGCGCGAGTACCGGCCCGGCGAGGTGATCGCGGAGTCGGGCGGGCCCCGCGACGCGGTGCACCTGATCGCGTACGGCAAGGTCGAGGAGAGCGTCCCCGGCGCCTACGACGCCGCCGGCCGGGTCGGCGTCCGCGACGGCGGGGGGTTCTTCGGCGCGGAGGCCCTGCTCGGCGAGCCGGGGGAGTGGGCGCACACGTTCCGCGCGCTCACCCCCGTGATCGTCCTGTCGCTGCCGCGGCAGGCGGTCGAGGAGCTGACCGAGCGGTCCGAGGCGCTGCGCGCGCACCTGGAGGAGTACCGGGCCGCGCCCGCCCCGCCGCGGACCAGGCACGGTGAGGCGGCGATCGAGGTGGCGTCCGGGCACGACGGCGAACCCGTCCTGCCGAGCACGTTCGTCGACTACGAGGCCTCGCCCCGCGAGTACGAGCTGGCCGTCACCCAGACGGTCCTGCGCGTCCACTCGCGGGTCGCCGACCTCTACAGCGATCCGATGGACCAGGTCGAGCAGCAGCTCAGGCTGACGATCGAGGAGATCAGGGAGCGCCAGGAGCACGAACTGGTCAACAACCGCGACTTCGGGCTGCTGCACAACGCGGACCTGCGCCAGCGCATCCAGACCCTCGGGGGCCCGCCGACCCCCGCCGACATGGACGAGCTGCTGGCGCGGCGCCGCAAGACCCGGTTCTTCCTCGCCCACCCGAAGACGATCGCGGCGATCGGCCGGGAGTGCACGCGGCGCGGCGTGTACCCCGCGCCCGTCGAGGTCGAGGGCCGCCGCGCGCACGCCTGGCGCGGCGTCCCGATCCTCCCGTGCGACAAGATCCCGATCTCGCCGACCGGGACCAGCTCGATCCTCGCGCTGCGCACCGGCGAGGACGACCAGGGCGTCGTCGGCCTGCACCGCACCGGGCTGGAGGGCGAGGTCCGGCCGGGCCTCACCGTCCGTTTCACCGGCATCGACGACAAGGGCCTGCTGACCTACCTGGTCAGCGCCTACCACTCGGCCGCCGTGCTGGTCCCCGACGCCCTCGGCGTCCTGGAGAACGTCGAGATCGCCCGCTGACGAGAGGGGACCCGCCATGCCCGCCTGGAGAGACGACCCGGCCGTGATCGGCTGCGACCATCGGACGGAGCCGCCGCACCGCCCCCGGACGGCGGCGGAGGTGCTCACCTGGAGCCGCCGCCTGCTCGACCCGGCGCTGCGCCACGTGGTCGAGGCCATGCCGGAGGCGTCGCGCTCCACCGCGGGCTTCCACTTCGGCTGGCGCGACGAGCGCGGCCGCCCTGCCGCCGGGGCGGGCGGCAAGGCGATCCGGCCCGCGCTGACGCTGCTGGCCGCGGAGGCGGTCGGCGGGACGGTCCAGGCCGCCCTGCCGGCCGCCGTGGCGGTCGAGCTCGCGCACAACTTCTCCCTCATGCACGACGACGTGATGGACGGCGACCTCACCCGCCGGCACCGCCCCACCGCGTGGGCGGTCTTC
Source organism: Actinomadura sp. NPDC049753 (assembly GCF_040674655.1). Classification (NCBI taxonomy): domain Bacteria; kingdom Bacillati; phylum Actinomycetota; class Actinomycetes; order Streptosporangiales; family Thermomonosporaceae; genus Actinomadura; species Actinomadura sp. NPDC049753. Next base: position 40,171 of record NZ_JBFARL010000039.1, read on the forward strand.
GGCGCGAACGCCGCCATCCTGTCCGGCGACGCCCTCCTCGCCGCCGCCTACGAGCTCCTCGCCGAGGAGCCCTCCGCGGTGGTCGCCCGCGGCGTGCGCATCCTCGCCCGGGCCGTGCTGGAACTGGTCGAGGGCCAGCGCGCCGACCTGGCCTTCGAGGAGCGCGCCGACGTCACGCTCGACGAGTGCCTGGCCATGGCCGCCGGCAAGACCGGCGCCCTGCTCGGCGCGTCGTGCGCGCTCGGCGCCGTGTACGGCGGGGGCACCGCCGGGCAGGTCTCCCGCCTGCGCGTCTTCGGCGAGCGCCTCGGCCTGGCCTTCCAGCTCGTCGACGACCTGCTCGGCATCTGGGGCGAACCGGCGGTCACCGACGCCCTCGCCGACCTCGACGCCGCCGGAGCCGCCCCGGCCGCGGACGCCGAACTGCGGTCGCTCGCCCGCCTGATGACCCACCGCGACCGCTGACCTCCCCGCCGAGCCCAGCCCACCCCGGGGTCCTTCTCGATCGATCACATGTTCGAGTAGGGTGTGGAGTCGTGCAGGCTCCCGAACACGTCCCGTTCCTGTGCCCCGCCGGGCACCGGCTCGACCCGGGCCGGGTCATCGTCGGCTGGTCGCCGTGCGTCTGCCCGCCCTGCGACAGGCGGGGCCGCGGCCTGCGCGGCCACCGCACCTACCTGTGCCTCGACTGCAAGGACGAGCACGTCACGACGAAGTGCTACCTGCCCCACCACGTCCCGTCCGAAGGCGCGGAGTACCGCTGGCCCTGACGTGCGGCCGGCGGTCAGTACGGGAGGACGCGGCCCGACGGGGTGCGCAGGTCCAGGGCCGGGCGTTCGGCCTGTTCGGCGGCGATGCGTTTCGTGATTCTGACGCGGATTCGACCCTTCATGGCGTTCTCCCCTCCCCCCGGCTTCACCCGCCTGTAATACGGGACCCCTGCCCACATTCGTTCGAATTCACCATCGTCCGGGATGAGGGCTCGTGCAGGGGGCGGGGGGAGGTGTCCCCGCGCTCTGCCTGAAGACCAGGTCAGGCGCGGGTCAGCCCTTGATCTGCGTCCAGGCCTGCGCCCAGCGGGAATAGTCCACGCATTTGCTGCCGCGGTCGTCCCCGCATTCCTTGACAGGGGTCTTCCAGAACGCCAGGCGCTTGTAGAACTCCGGGTCGCCGACGTGGTACGTCGAGCAGAAGCCCTTGGCGGTGTACCTGCACGCCTTGGGATTGGCGGGCGCCTCGCCGAACCACTGCGCGACCTCCGCCTGCACCTTGGGCATGGTGATCCAGTTCATCCACTTGTACATGCAGGTCGGATGCTGGGCCTTCGAGGAGATCATCCAGGTGTCGGACCAGCCGGTCGCCCCCTCGTCGGGGATCGTCGTGGCGACCGGCGCCTTCTCCGCCATGGCCAGGTTCGCGGTCACCTGCCAGGCGGTGCCGGCGTAGTTGTAGCCGCTCTTGAACGACTGGAGCTCGTCCAGGTAGTTCGCCCAGTACTGGTTGACGTTCGGGCGCTGCTGCTTGAGCAGGTCCACCGCGGCGTCGAACTGCTTCTCGTCCAGCTCGTAGACGTCGTTGATCTTCAGTTCGGGGCGGTGCGTCTTCAGGTAGAGCGCGGCGTCCGCGATGTAGATGGGGGAGTCGTAGGCGACGACGTGCCCGGCGGCGGGGGACTCCTTGTCCCACACCACGCTCCACGACGTCGGACGCTGCGGAATCTTGTCCGTCCGGTACATCAGCATGTTGGCGCCGTAGCCGTGCGGGACGCCGTACATCCGCCCGGCGGCGGAGTTGTACGGCTGGTTCTTCAGGTACTTGGCGATGTCGTCCCAGCTGCTGATCAGGCCGGTGTTGACGGGCGCGACCGTCCCGCCGTAGATGAGCCGCAGGCTCGCGTCGCCGGACGCCGACACGCCGTCGTACCGCCCGGTCTTCATGAGCGCGACCATCGAGTCGGAGGTGTCGGCGACCTTCGTGTACACCTTGCAGCCGGTCGCCTTCGTGAACGGCTTGACCCAGTCGACCTTCGGGTCGTTCGTGCCGTCCTCGGCGTATCCGGCCCAGGCGACGAGGTCGAGCCGGCCTTCCGGGGTGCCGAGTTCCTGCAGCATCGGGACGTCGGGCGGCGCGGCGGTCCCGCCGGAGTCGCCGCTGCAGGCGCCGGTCAGCACCGCTGCGACCAGCGCACCCGTGGCGAGCAGGGTCCGGCGGACGCGGGCGGGTGAGCGCACGGTCGTCGTCGCATCTGGGGTACGAGCCATCACGCTGAGGCATCGTAGGGGTATTTTGGGCTGTCCGTCGCCACAAAACGTGATGAACTGGAAACTGTCGACACATGGCGGCGGTCCGCCCTAGGCTCTCCTGCGTTCCGCGTGAGCCGCTCCGCACGCAATCGATGCCAGCCGTCCAGACCAGTCGATGTCAGTCGTCCGATCGAGTGAAGGTTCTGCCGCAGTGCCAATTCGAGGCCGCACAACGGACTCGTCCGCCGGACACCGGCGGGCTCCCAAGGCCGCGCGTTTCCGCTCCATCCGCTTCAAGGTCGTCCTGATGGTCGCCGTCTCGGTGGTCTCCCTCGGCGTGCTCTGGGCGTTCGCCGCGAGCATCGCGCTCGGCGAGGGGCTCAACCTCCGCCACGTCAAGACCGTCCAGGACCACTACGGCTACCCGTCGGGCGCGCTCGGCAGCGCCCTGCAGGCCGAGCGGCGGCTGTCGATGGTGTACCTCGGCGGCCGCGCGGAGGGCGACCGCGCCGCCATGGAGTCCGGCCGCCTGGTCACCGACCGGCAGGCCGACCTGTTCCGCAAGCTCGCCAAGTCCGAGGCCGTCGACGGCGCTGCCCCGGAGGACGCCCGGCGTATCGCCGGCAAGATCCTCACCGAGCTGGACGGGCTGGACGACCGGCGCCGCGCCATCGACGCCGGCCGCCTGGACCGGGCCCGCGCGTTCGCCGACTACACGGCCCTGCTCGGCGACGTCGGCGCGCTCCAGGGCTCCCTCGCGACGCTGGACAACTCCGAGGTCGCCAAGGACGCCCGCAACGAGGCGTCGCTGACCCGGGCCCGCGAGGTCCTCGCGCAGGAGGACGCGCTGCTGGCGGGCGCCCTCGCCGCCGGCAGGATCACGCCCGGCGAGCACGCCCAGTACGTCAAGCTCGTCGGCACGCAGCGCACCCTCTACACCTACACGGCGGCCGAGCTGCGCGCGGCCGACCAGTCCTACTACGAGCGCATCGTCGGCATGCCCGAGTACGGCCGGCTCCGCGCGTTGGAGGACCGCTTCGTCGCCTCGCCCCGGCTGGTCAACGCCACCGGCACCGCGGGGGCGCTGTGGAAGACCACCGCCGACTCCAACCTCACCCGGCTCCGCGGGCTCGAACTGTCGGTGTCGGCGGGCGCCGAGAAGCGCGCCCAGCCGATCTCCGAGGGCATCATCACCCGCGTCGTCCTCGCGGGCGCGCTCGGGCTGGTCGCGGTCGTCGCCACCCTCGTCCTCGCGGTGTGGGTCGCCCGGTCCATCATCCGCGAGCTGCGCCGGCTGCGCCGCGAGGCGATCGACCTGGCCGACGTCCGGCTGCCCGGCGTGATCCGCCGGCTGCGCCTCGGCGAGGAGGTCGACGTGGCCGCCGAGGCGCCGCCGCTGGCGTTCGGCACCCGCGAGATCGACCAGGTCGGCGAGGCGTTCAACGCCGCCCGCCGCACCGCGATCCAGAGCGCCGTCGAGGAGGCGACGCTGCGCCGCAACGTCAGCGACGTGTTCGTCAACCTCGCCCGCCGCAGCCAGACGCTGCTGCACCGCCAGCTCAAGCTGCTGGACTCGATGGAGCGGCGCATCGAGACCCCCGACGACCTGGAGGACCTGTTCCGGGTCGACCACCTCGCCACCCGCATGCGCCGGCACGCCGAGGGCCTGATCATCCTGTCCGGGCAGGCGCCCGGCCGCGGCTGGCGCAGCCCCGTCGCGATCGTGGACGTCGCCCGCGCCGCCGCGTCCGAGGTCGAGGACTACACCCGCGTCAACGTCGCCCCGATGACCCGCGCCGCGATCGTCGGCCCGGCCGTCGCCGACGTCATCCACCTGCTCGCCGAGCTGATCGAGAACGCCGCGACGTTCTCGCCGCCGCACACGACCGTCCAGGTGCACGGGCAGGCCGTCTCGCACGGCTTCACGCTGGAGGTCGAGGACCGCGGCCTCAGCATGGACGAGCCCAGCCTCGCCGCCGCCAACGAGCGGCTCGCCACCGCCGCCGAGTTCGACCTGTCCGACAGCGCGCAGCTCGGCCTGTTCGTCGTCGGCCGGCTGGCCCGCCGGCACAACATCAAGGTCACCCTGCGGACGTCCCCCTACGGCGGCATGACCGCGATCGTGCTGCTGCCCGAGGAGCTCGTCGTCCCCGACGAGGGCGCACCGGTGCGCAGCGCGCCCGCCCTGACCACCCGCCGCGCCGAGGACGCGCTCGTCCCCGTCGGCACGGTCGTGAGCGGCGGCGCCAGCGTCCGCAGCGGCCCGCAGCCGGTGCTGGACGAGGGCGGGTCCGTGCTGCACCTGCCGTCCGGACGGCACGCCGCTCCGTCCGCGTCTCCGGCGCCCCCTCCGCCGCGGGAGCCGCTCGCCCAGCCCGCCCGCCCGTTCATCCCCCCGGCCACCCCCGTTCCCGCGCCCGGGGAGCCGCCCGCGGAGCCGGACGCGCTGACCGGGCCCATCCCGGTGTTCGAGGAGCCGATCCAGGGCCCGGCGCCGACGCCCCGGGCGGCCCCGTCGCCGTGGGGCGACCCGCCGCCCGAGTCCGAGCCCGCGCCGTCGCCGCCGCCCCCGCCGAGCGTGCCGCGCTCGCCCCGCGAGGTGCGGCGCCGGCCCCCGGGCAAGTCGCCCGGCGCCGACCGGCCCTCGCTGCCCAAGCGGGTCAGGCAGGAGAACATGGCCTCCCAGCTGCGGGAGGAGAACTCCGCGCCGGCCGGTCCCGCGCCCGCCGCCCGCGCCGACCGGTCGCCCGAGCAGCTTCGGTCGATGATGTCGTCCATCCAGCAGGGCACCCGGCGCGGCCGCGCCGAGTCCCTCGACACCGAGGAATCGTGACGGACCATGACCGGTCCTGGCAGCGAATGGCTCGATGACGAGGCCGGCCCGATCGTGCGGTCGTACGCGCTCACCCGCGGGCGCGCCAGGCCCGCGACCGGCGAGGCCTTCGACATGATCACGATAGTCTCGACCGCGGCGCGGCCCCGGTCCGGTTCGCCCGGCATCGGTCCCGAGCACCTCGACATCCTGGAGATGTGCCTGCAACCGCAGCCGGTGGCCGAGATCGCGGCGCGGATGAAGCTGCCGCTCGTCGTCGTGCGGGTGCTGCTCGGCGACCTGCTCCACCACCGGCTCATCACCGCCACCCGTCCCCAACAGGAGAGCGCGCTCTCCAAGGAACGTCTGCTGAGGGAAGTGCTCCATGGTCTCCAAGCCCTCTGAGAACGCCGGTGCGGTCGCCGCAGGGAGCGCGGTGCCGTCCCCCCGGGAGGGGGCCGCCCCGGCGACCCCGGTCGCCGTGAAGATCCTCGTAGCCGGGGGCTTCGGCGTCGGCAAGACGACGCTCGTCGGCTCCGTCAGCGAGATCCGCCCGCTGCAGACCGAGGAGCTGCTCACCGACCGGGGCGTCGGCGTCGACGACACCGAGGGCGTCGAGCAGAAGACCACCACCACGGTCGCGATGGACTTCGGCCGCATCACGATCCGCGACGGCCTCGTGCTCTACCTGTTCGGCACGCCCGGCCAGGACCGGTTCTGGTTCATGTGGGACGAGCTGTCCTTCGGGGCGCTCGGCGCGGTCGTGCTCGCCGACACCCGCCGCCTCTCGGACTGCTTCCCCGCCGTCGACTACTTCGAGAACCGGGGCCTGCCGTTCGTCATCGCGGTGAACCGTTTCGACGACGGCTACGACTACACGCCCGAGGAGATCCGGGAGGCCCTCGACCTCAGCGAGGGCACCCCGGTCGTGATGTGCGACGTCCGGGAGCGCACGTCCGGCAAGGAGGTGCTGACGACGCTGGTCAGGTACCTGCTGACGGTGCACGAGGAGACGACGCGCGCGGACGCCCCGGCGCTGTAGGCTGCCGGACGAGATGAACCGGACACGCGCGCGGCTCTCGGACGGCCGCGAGATCGTCTACTACGACGAGGCCCCCGGCCGGGCCCCCGTCGCGGACCCGCGCGGCCTGCCGCCGGTCGAGCCGGTGTGCGAGGTCCGCCGCGACCCGCTCACCGGCGACCACGTCACCATCACCAGGCACCGCAACACGCGGACGTTCCTGCCGCCCGCCGACCAGTGCCCGCTGTGCCCCGGCGGCCCGGCCTCGGAGATCCCCGACCCGTCCTACGACGTCGCCGTCTTCGAGAACCGCTTCCCGTCCTTCGACGTCCGCACCCCGCCGGTGCCGGGCTCGATCGACGGGGTGGACTCGATCGACGGGGTGGAACGGTCCCGCGGCGCCGGGCGCTGCGAGGTCGTGTGCTTCACCGACGACCACTCCGCCTCGATGGCGCAGCTGCCCGTCTCCCGCGTCCGGACGGTCGTCGACGCGTGGGCCGACCGCACCGCCGAGCTGTCGGCGATCCCCGGCGTCGCGCAGGTCTTCGCGTTCGAGAACCGCGGCGTCGAGATCGGCGTGACCCTGCACCACCCGCACGGCCAGATCTACGCCTACCCGTTCCTCACGCCCCGCACCGAGCGGATGCTGGCGTCCGCGTCCGCGAACCCCGACCTGTTCGGCGACGTCCTGAAGGCCGAGCGCGCCGGCAGCCGCGTCGTGCTGGCCGGCGAGCACTGGACGGCCTACGTCCCCGCCGCCGCCCGCTGGCCGGTCGAGGTGCACCTGACGCCGCACCGCCACGTCCCCGACATGGCCGCCCTCGACGCGGGCGAGCGCGACGAGCTGGCCGTCCTCTACCGCGACCTGCTGCGCCGCTGCGACGCCCTCTACGGCGCCCCGCTGCCCTACGTCGCGGGCTGGCACCAGGCGCCGGTCGGCGAGGGCCGCGAGCTGCTCCGCCTGCACCTGGAGCTGTTCTCGATCCGGCGCGCCGCCGACAAGATCAAGTACCTGGCGGGCTCGGAGTCGGGCATGGCCGCCTGGATCAACGACGTCCCGCCGGAGGATGTCGCCGCGCGCCTGCGCGCCCTCGGCTGACGCGCGCCCGCCGTTCGCTCCCGCGGTTGACTCGGGCTTGACCTTCCCGATTTGGCGACTGTCTGGAACGATCTCCGCCGCGTGGCCTACGCTCCGACGCATGCCGGAAAGCGTGCTGGCGGACCCGTTGGCGCGGGGGTCCTTCGACGGCGTCGCCGCCACCGCCGAGCGCCCGTCGCTCGCGTTCACCTCCCGCGTCGGGCAGGGAGTGAACATCGGCCAGGCGTGGGACCTGGCGGCCGGCGCGCCGCTCGGCCCGCCGATCCCCGACTTCCCGGCCGACCGGGCCGACTGGGCGTTCGGGCTCCCCGCCGGGTCTCCGACCGCCGCCTGGACGCACCGCGACCGCCTCCACGTCCACGACCTCGGCACGGGCCGCGAACTCACCCTGGACGCCCAGCCCGACCTTGTCGGCCTCACCGTCCACCACGGCCGCGGCGCCGTCGTGGCCGTCTTCGGCCCCGCGAACGACGCCGAGGTCGCCGTGTGGGACGCGCTCACGGGCGACCGCCTCGCGGGCTTCCACCTCTGGCTCGGCCACCACAGCGCGATCGGCCGACGGCTCCTGCACGCGACGCCCGCCACGGGCCCCATCGCCGGCCTGACCGGCGACTCCGCGGTCGCGCTCCTCGACCTCGAACGCGGCGAGGAGATCGCCACGGCCCCGTCCCGCGGCCCGTCCGCGGCCCTGCCCCCCGCCACGGCCCTCACCCCGTCCCCTGACGGCCTCGTGCTCCTCTACCCGGTCCCTGAGGGCCTGGGCGTGCACGGCCTGGACGGCGACCGCCTCGCGACCCTGTCCACTCCTGCCCCCTGCGACCAGGTGGCCGCGGCCCTGGTCGACGGACACCTCCTGGTGGCCGCCGCCCTCCAGGACGCCCCCGACACCCTCCTCGCCTGGAACGCCGCCTCCCCGGCCCCGTCCCACCGCGTCAGGCTCCCGGCCCCCGCCAACGACCTGTCCCTGGCCCCCGACGGCACCCTCCTGGCCGCCACAGACGCCGCCCTCTACACCGCCCGCCTGCGCACATGAAAAGCCACCGCCGGCGCCCGTGGGGCGCCGGCGGTGGGGGTGGGGTGGGAGGTCAGCGGTTGGCGAACTTGTACTGGATGGCCGCTTCCTTCGGGGTGAGGGGGCGGTCGAGGAACATCAGCCCGTCCATGCGGCAGTTGCAGGGGTTCTTCTCCGCGGTGTTCTGCGGGTAGCTGCCGCCGATCTTGATGCCGCGGGGGTCCGTGGCGGACGTGACGTCGGGCTCGGGGGCGCCTTCGAGGCCCCACGGGTCCCCGGCCGTGGTGTAGAAGCCGTCCAGCGGCTTCCCGTCCTTGTAGAGCGCCATCTCGCCGGTGTCGTAGTCGAATGTCGCGGCGAGGTGCACCCAGGTGTTCTGGGGGAGGATGCTCTGCCAGTCCTCGCTCGCCGCGAACGTCTGCGACTTCGAGCCGTCCACGCGGCGGCCCAGCGCGACGACGTGCAGCTTGCCGGAGACCTCGATGATCTCCAGCAGGGCGCGCACGGCGTGGCCGTCGGAGTCGCCGGTGAGCAGGCCGGACAGGCCGACCGCGTTGTAGACGTCGCTCGGGTTGGACGTCTCGGTGTTGGGGCTCGGGTTCGTCCCGGTCATCTTGAACCAGCCCGCGAGGGTCGCGCCCTTGGCGGAGCTGAACGCGCGGAGGGACGGGACGCCGGACGCGGAGTAGACCCCCGCCTTCCAGTCGTCGTTGCCCTTCGTGGACGGGTCGACCTGCCCGAGCTGGATGGCGTGCCGGCGCTCGCCGTCCCGCACCCGCATGGCCGCGCCGCCGTTGATGAGGTTGATCGTCGTTCCGGAGCGTCCGCCGTCGGCCTCGCGGGACGGGTCGCCCGGGACGGGGTGCTCGAAGTCGTAGTAGGAGACCAGGTTCTGCCTGAGCGGCGGGAAGACGCCGCCGGTCGAGGCGTCGGCCGGGGCGGCGGCGACGCACAGGGACGCGCCCAGCAGCGCGGTGGTGAGTGCCCCGACGCTGCGCGGCTCCAGGACGATCGACCCCGTCGGCGCGTGGGCCGAGGACGCGCCGTCCGTGGCCCGCCTCCGCGAGCAGGGCGCGGTGTT